>JAICUS010000006.1 GCA_025935735.1 Solirubrobacteraceae bacterium
GACCTGGCTCGTGACGCTCGCGCCGCGCGAGCGGCGCGCGGGGCTCGACCGCTGGGGCCGGGAGTCGTTCGCCGTCCTCGGGACCTACATCCGCGGCATCTGCTTCGTGGCCACGGTCGACGCCGTGTTCATCGGGGTGGCGCTCGTGCTGGTCGGAGTGCCGCTGGCGCTGCCGCTGATCGTGCTCACCTGGCTGGCCGCGTTCTTCCCGATCGTCGGCGCGGTCACCGCGGGCGTCGCGGCGGTGCTGGTCGCGCTGGTGGCCGACGGCTTCGTCCCGGCGCTGATCGTGGCCGCGGCCGTGATCGCCGTGCAGCAGCTGGAGGGCAACGTCCTCTACCCCATGGTCATCGGGCCGCGCATGCACCTGCACCCGGCGGTCGTGCTCGTCTCGGTCACGCTCGGCGGCGCGCTGGCCGGTGTGGCGGGCGCGTTCCTGGCCGTGCCGATCGCCATCGTGTGCTCGGTCGCGCTCGCCCAGAGGCGCGAGCGCGAGGAGCGTGAGACGGCCGTGACAGCGCCGTCAGCGGCCGAACGGGCCGGCCGCGCGCCCCAACGCGCGCGGGTAGGGGTACGGGGTGGCCACGGCATCTGAGGACCGCTCGCGGTCGCTGAAACCCGACGAGCGGCGCTCGGTCGTGCTCCTCGGCATCCCGACCTTCGCGTTGGCGCTGGCCGTGACCGTCGTCACCACCTACCTGCCGGTGGTGGCCAAGGCCTTCGTCGGCTCCTCGCTGGTGATCGGCCTGATCATCGGCATCGAGGGCATGCTGGCGATCTGGCTGCCGATCGTGGCCGGCTCGTGGTCGGACCGGCTGAAGACCCGGATCGGCGGCCGGCTGCCGTTCGTCCTCGCCGGCACGCCGTTCATCGCCGTCGGTCTCGCCGCGATGGGGTTCGTCGGCTCGCTGCTCCCGCTCGTGATCGCGGCGCTCGTGTTCTTCGTCGGCTACTTCCTGGCCTATGAGCCCTACCGCGCGCTGTACCCGGACCTGTTCGACGACGAGGTGGCCGGGCGCGCGCAGGGCACCCAGGCGCTGTGGCGCGGCGCCGGCACCGGGATCGCGCTGCTGGGCGGCGGCCTGCTGCTCTCGCTGTCGCAGGTCCTGCCGTTCGCCGCCGCCGCGGTCGTCGCGGTCGCCTCCACCGTCGCCCTGACCGTGGGCATGATCCGCCGCCACGACGCGTCCGACGAGTCCGGCGAGGCGACGGGCGGGGTGAAGGAGGCCGCCCGCCGCATCCGGGACATCGTCCGCAGGTCGCCGCCGCTGCGCGCGTTCCTCATCGCCAACGCGCTGTGGGAGCTCTCGCTCGGCGCGATCAAGACGTTCGTCGTGCTCTACGTGACGATCGGGCTGGGGTTCGGCCGCGCCACCGCGGCGCTGCTCATCGGCGGCGTCGCCGTGCTGATCCTGCTGACGGCGATGGCCAGCGGCCGCCTCGCCGACAAGTTCGGCAAGATCGCGGTGCTCAAGGCCGGGCTGCCGCTCTACGGCTTCGGCCTGCTCGTCCCGCTGATCTTCACGTCGCCGCTGATCGTCGCCTGCGCGGTGCCGTTCATCGCCATCGGCGGCGGCGCGATCATGGCGCTGCCCTATGCGGTCCTGATCCCGCTGATGCCTGACGAGGAGCACGGTACGCTGACCGGCGTGTACTCCTTCAGCCGCGGCGTCGGCGTCTGGCTCGGCCCGTTGCTGGCCGGCCTGGCGATCACGCTGCTCGGCGGCGTCTTCAAGAGCACCCAGGGCTACCAGGCGACCTGGGGCATCTGCGCGATCGCCGTCCTCGCCTCGCTGCCGTTCGTGCGCAAACTGGACGCCGAGGCGCGCGAAGAGGTCGAGGCGAGGACTGAGCGCCCGGCGGCCTGAAGCGTGCACCACGTCGCTCTTGGCCACCACCGCCGCGGTGGGCGTGCTGCCGGGCGTGTGGCTGGACCGGATGCCGCCGGTGCCGCTGCCGGCGGGCGAGTGACCCCGGCTCAGGCGGGCACCCGGCGCGCTCGGTCGAGCAGGGTGGACAGCTCTGCCGTGGCGGTGTCGTCGAGCTCGAGCAGCGGCGCGCGGACGGGCCCCGTCGTGTCGCCGGCCAGCCGGCAGGCGGCCTTGACCGCGGCCGCGTAGCTCTGGCCCTCCAGGAAGCGGCAGACCGGCCACAGCCGGGACCACAGCTCGCGGGCGGCGGGCAGGTCGATGTCGTCGATCAGCCGCCGGTGCAGCTCGACGCACTCCTCCGGAAGGATGGTGGCGGCGCCCCAGACGACGGCCTCGACGCCGGCGGCGAGCGCGGCGAACGTGAGCGTGTCCCAGCCGTTGAGCAGCGTCGGGCCGCCGGTCTGGATGAGCTCGGTGGCCGCGACGGCGTCGCCGCCGGTGTCCTTGAGGCAGCTGACCGGCAGCTCGCGCAGCTGCTCGGCGGTCAGGCGGACGCCGGTGGCGCCGGGCAGGTTGTAGTACATGATCGGGATGCCGACGGCGTCCGCGACCGCGGCGTAGTGGGCGCGCAGCTCGCGCCAGGACAGCGGGTCGTAGAACGGCGGGACGATCATCACCGCGCTCGCGCCGGCGCGCTCGGCGTGCAGGCTCAGCTCGACCGTCTCGCGCGTGGAGAGCGCGCCGGTGCCCGCGACGACGGGAACGCGGCCGGCGGCGGCCGCGACCGCGACCTCGACGAGCGTGCGGCGCTCGGTGTGGCTCAGCGTCGTGAACTCGCCGGTGCTTCCGCCGGGCACCAGGCCGCCCACGCCCGCGGCGATCAGGCGGTCGACGAGCGCGGCCAGCGCGGACTCGTCGATGGCCGAGCCGTCCGCGGTGAACGGCGTGATCAGGGCGGGCAGCACGCCGTGGAAGGGCTCAGACATGGGCGACCTCTCGCAGGTGGGCGTCGACGCGTTCGGCGGCCGCCGCGCCGGTCCGGGCCGCGGCCTCCATGTTCCCCAGCTCGGCGAAGTAGTCGCCGGCCAGGTGCAGGTTGCGGTGCGGGCCGAGCGCGCCTTCCAGCGCCGGCTGCAGGCGGCCGCGGCCGGGGCGCGCGTAGACGTTGCCGAGCTCCCAGCGCCGCACTCGCGTGTGGGCGACCACGCCGCGGGTCTGCGGATAGAGCGCGTGGAGGTCGCTCACGAACTTCTCGGCGATCAGCTCGTCCGGCTCGCGCATCAGCGCCGCGGCGGCCCGCCCGCCGGCGAACAGCATCAGGCTGCCGCCGGGGCGGCGCAGGCCCGCGCCGCCGCGCAGCGCGTGCGCCTGGTTGGTGAACATGTCGAACACGCGCCCCGGGGTGGCGATGGCGTAGGTGCCGTCATAGGGCATCGGGCCGGTCTCGGCGGTCTCGACCGCGACGGTCAGGAACGCGCCGTAGGTCAGCCGCGCGAGCGCGTCCGCCGCCGGCTCGGCCACCGGCGCGACGAGCGGCGCCGCGTGCGGCGCCTGCGCGGCGACGATGACGTGCCGCGCGCGGATCTCCTCGCCGCCGCACTCGACCACCACCTCGGCGCCGTCGAGCCGGAGCGCGTCCACGCGTGCGCCGGTCCGGGCCCGCTCGCCGAGCGCCTGGCCCAGCGCGGCCGGCAGCCGGCCGGTGCCGCCGCGCAGGTTGCGGGCGATCAGCGAGCCCTTGCCCGCCCACACCAGCGCGAACAGGCCGATCCCGCAGCCGGCAGACAGCTCGTCCAGCTCCGCCGTCGCGCGGTGCGCCGCGCAGGCGAAGATCGCCCGGGTGGCGGGCGGCAGCGGCCCGAGGAACTCGGCGAACGTGCGGTGGTCCTCGAAGTCGTAATGGCGCTCCAGCCGGCCGTAGCGCGCCACGGCGCGCTGGACCTTCACGCCGGCCTTCACGAACGCGACCCGGTCGCGCAGCGAGAGCGGGAGCCGGAACGGGTACGTCTCGACGCGTCCGCGGTCGAGGATCGCCGAACCGACCGCGAGCCCCATCATGCCCCCGGTGACCGGCACGGTGTCCAGCCGCTGCTCGCGCGCCAGCGAGTCGACGAGCGAGCCCGGCGCCGGGAACAGGTGCGCGCCGTAGTTGAGCCAGTAGTCGCCGCACGGGTCCGAGCGCATCCGCCCGCCGAGCCGGTCGGAGGCCTCCAGCAGCAGCACGTCGCGGTGCCGCAGCCGCCACGCCGCCGCGAGCCCGGCGATGCCGCCGCCCACGATCGCCACGTCCCGGGTCATGCCGCCCATCATCCGCGCCGGCGAGGCAAAGAGGTAGCCTGGGTTGCCTGGTGGCACCCCAGGCTGAGCTTTTGTCTCTGCAGCAGATCCGCTGCTTCTGCGCCGCGCTCGAGCTGGGCTCCTTCACCGCCGCCGCCGACGCCCTGCGCGTCTCCCAGCCCGCGGTGGCCGAGCAGGTCCGCCGGCTCGAGCAGGCGCTCGGCGCCGACCTGTTCGTGCGCGGCGGCCGCGGCGTGGCGCCCACCGAGGCCGGGCGGGCGTTCGCCGAGCACGCCGCCCGCAGCCTGCGCGCGGTCGAGGACGCGGCCGGCAGCGTCGGCGACGTCGCCGGGCTGCGCAGCGGCACCGTGGCGGTCGGCGTGTTCGGCGAGCCCTCCGCCTGGCGGCTGGAGGAGCCGGCCGCGGCGTTCGCGCGCCGCCACCCCGGGGTCGCCCTGCGGCTCGTCGGGCGCAACTCGTCCGCGGTCGCCGAGAGCGTGCGCCGCGGCGAGCTCGAGGCCGGGATCGTGCTGCTGCCGATCGACGCCGAGAAGCTCGACGTGCGCCCGACCGTCCGCGACGAGGTCCTCTACGTCAGCGCCGACCCCGAGCGCACGCGGCGGCCGGCGACGATCGAGCGGCTCGCGCGGACGCCGCTGATCTTCTACGACGCCGAGTCGGCCGAGGGCGACCCCATCCGCCGCCAGCTCGCCGAGCGCGCCCAGGCGCTCGGGCTGCGCCTGCAGCCGCGGGTCGAGGTCGAGCTCAAGGACATCGCGCTGCGGCTCGTCGTCGCCGGCCTCGGCGACACGTACCTGCCGGCGGCGTACACCCGCGCCGCCTACTACCCCGAGGGCCTGAGCACGGCGCCGTTCAGCCCGGCGCTCCACGACACGTTCGCGGCCGTCACCCGCCCGGGCGCCCGCCTGTCGGCCGGCGTGCGCGAGCTGCTCGGCGACCTCGAGGCGCACATGCGCGCCCTCGTCGACGGACCCGAGCACGTTTATCGCGCTTACTGAGCTTTATCGTATTCCGATAAACCGTGGTAAAGTTGTCAACGGCGTGCGGCCCGAGGACAACCCGTATACACCAAATGCCGGCGCCGAGCCGCGCTACCTGGCGGGCCGCGAGCACGAGCTCGACGCGTTCCGAGTGCTGTTGCGGCGCCTGAAGAAGGGCTACACCGATCAGTCGATGATCGTCGTGGGCCTCCGCGGCGTCGGCAAGACCGTCTTGCTGAGCACGTTCCGGGGCATCGCGGAGGAAGAGGGCGATCTCGTAGGGATCGAAGCGGAGATCACAAAGCACGAGGACTTCGGTCGCCGCATGGGTGGGCTTGTCCGGCGCGCATTGTTCGGTGTCGCGCCGTCGGCCAAGTGGAAGGACCGCGGCCGGCGCGCCGCCGCGGTCCTTCGCTCGTTCCAGATCACCGTCACGGGAGAGGGCGAGCTGTCCGCGAGTCTGGGCGGGACGGAACCCGCTGAAGGCGCAGGGGACAGCGGCAACCTGGCCGACGATCTGACTGATGTCTTTGTCGCCCTCGGCGAGGCCGCCCAAGAGCACGGCAAGGGAGTCGTCTTCATCCTCGACGAAGTGCAGTTCCTCAATCTGCGGGAGTTCGAAGCGCTCATCGCCGCGCTCCACAAGACCGTCCAGCGGCGGCTCCCGATAACTCTGGTGGCCGCCGGCCTTCCGCAGTTGCCCGAGTTGGCAGGAGAGGCGAAGTCCTATGCCGAGCGGCTGTTTCGCTTCCCGACGGTCGACAGCCTTGGTCGCGAGGAGGCGCGCAAGGCACTGGTCGAGCCGGCACGCGATCTCGGCGTCTCCTACGAGGAGGACGCCGTCGACGCGATCATGGGGTACACCGAAGGCTATCCGTACTTCATCCAGGAGTACGGGTCCGTCGTCTGGAACTCCGCAGCCGCGACACCGATCACGCGCGTGGAGGTGAACGATGCGCGCGAGGCCGTGGAGGCCAAGCTGGACGAGAGCTTCTTCCGCGTTCGGGCGGACCGGACGACCAACGCGGAGCTGAACTACCTCCGCGCTATGGCGGAGCTCGGCCCCGACCCGCAACTGGCCGGTGACGTCGCCGCCGTGCTCGGCCGCAAGTCCACTTCGCTGGGTCCGACGCGAGCGCGACTGATCGAGAAGGGTCTGCTTTGGACGCCGTCGCACGGCTACGCGGCGTTCACCGTCCCGCAGTTCGACCGCTACCTGAAGCGCACCTACGCGCTCGGAGTCTCCCGCTAATCACCGGCGCCCGCGCGGCCGATAGGAGCCGTATGCCTCAGAGCGCCCGCTTCGCTCGCGTGCCCCCGGCGTCCGCCCCGGCGCTCGCGGTCACCCGCCAGCCGATCCTCGACGCGAGCGAGCGCGTGACGGCGTTCCAGCTGCTCGCCGAGCCGGCCGAGGCGCTGCCGCAGGCGCTGGCCGAGATCGGGCTCGAGCGGCTCGCCGGCGTCCGGCCCGCGCACATCGCGGTGACGCGCAAGCTGCTGGTGGCCGTGCGGCCGCTGCCGTTCCCGCCCGAGCGCGTCGTGCTCGAGCTGCCCGCCGACCGGCCGGCCGACGACCTGCTCGTGGCCGCGGCGCGCGAGGCCCGGCGGTCCGGGTTCCGGATCGCGCTCGACGGCTTCACCGGCGAGACCGGTCCGCTGCTGGCGCTGGCCGACGCCGTCAAGGTCGGGCCGGACGTCGAGGCCGCCACCGTGATGATCGCCCGCGACCACGGGCTCGAGGTCATCGCCGCCGGCGTGGACACCCGCGCCGAGTACGGGCGCTGCCGCAAGCTCGGCTGCGAGGCCTTCCAGGGCCGCTACTTCGCCGAGCCGGTCGTCTTCACCGGCGCCGCCGTGCCGACCTACCGGCTGCGCGCGCTGGCGCTGCTGGCCCGCCACGACGCGGTGTCCTTCGAGCAGCTCGAGCGGGTGATCAGCGAGGACCCCGGGCTCGCGCTCAAGCTCGTCAAGCTGGCCAACTCCGCGTTCTTCGGCGGCCGCCATCGCGTCGGCTCGGTCCGCCAGGCGCTGATGGCGCTCGGCTCGGTCGCCGTCCGCCGCTGGGCGACGCTGCTCGTGCTGGCCGGCGCCACCGACCGCCCGTCGCACCTGCTGGAGCTCGGCCTGCTGCGCGCGCGGCTGTGCGAGCTCGTGGCCGCCCGGACGCCGGACGCCGAGGCCGAGCGGGCGTTCACCGCCGGGCTGTTCTCCGTCGTCGACTCCCTGCTCGGCGTCAAGATGCCCACGCTGCTGGCCGAGCTGCCGTTCGACGAGCGCACCGCCCGCGCGCTCGACGAGCACGCCGGCCCCGAGGGCCGCGTGCTGGCGGGCGTCCTCGCCTACGAGTGCGGCGACTTCGACGGCTGCGCCCGCCACGGCGTGAGCCTGGTCGACATCGCGCGCGCCTTCGCCGAGGCGCTCGACTGGACCGACGGCGCCGTCGCGGGCCTGACCGGCCGCTAGTTCATCGCCACCGCGCCGTCGGAGGACTCCGGCGCCGGCGCGGTCGGGGCGTAGTAGCGGCGCAGCCAGGCCGCGAGCCCGTCGAGGCCGGGCAGCAGCACGCGCTCGGTGATGTTCGCCTGGTCGAGCCGCTCGCGGATCTCGGCCTTCGCCTCGGCGGCGATCCGCCAGGCGTGGTGCAGGCCCGGGTTGTCCTGGAGCCAGTCGTCCATGCTCGCCGCGGGGTCGCAGGTCGCCGACAGGACGGCGGACTGGTTGACGATCCGGTCGTCCAGCGAGGGCGGCTCGAAGAACAGCACGAACGGCTCGCGGCCGGAGCCGAGCGCGTCGAAGTCGGCCAGCGTCGGCGCGTGCGCGGCCAGCAGCTCGGTGGTGAACACCGTCGCGCCCTCGTCGGCCAGCGCGTGGCGCAGGGCGTCGGGCAGCCGCTGATGCGCCGCCCGGCAGTCCACCGCCCAGACGACCCCGTCGTCGTCGGACGCGCTCGCGGTGGCGAAGTGCGCGGCCACGTAGGGGGAGAACGTCCAGTCCAGCAGCCGGGTGGGCAGCCCGTGGTGCTGGGCGAGCGAGAGCCAGTCCCACACGGCGGGCCCGGGCCGCTCGCGGTGGGCGTACTTGCGGAAGTTGCGGATGAGGTGGCGCTCGAGGCGCCCGGACTCCTCGCCCAGGCGGGCGAGGCTGGAGCGGTTGGAGTAGCTCGCCCGCGACAGCCCGCGGAACACGAGCGACGAGTGCGCCTGGCCGTCGCGCACCGTCCGCTCGCCGGCGTCGGCCATTGCGTCGTCGAGCTCGCGCCAGGAGCAGATCGTCTCCATCCTCACCTGTGCTTCCCGGCCGGAGCCTCCGGGGACGGCGGGCGTCATCCGCGTTACGTCGACTCGCCGAGCAGCGCTTCGAGGGCGTCGAGCCAGGCGGTGTAGTACGCCGTCGCCGCGCTCTCGCCCGGGCGCGGCTCGCGGGCGGCGATGGCGGCCACGAGGTGGCGCCGGAAGTCGGCCCAGGTCGCGCCCGTGCGCTCCATGACGACGACGCCCATCCCGAGCGCGCGGCCCTGCCAGGGCTCCTCGAAGACGAGCTCGCCGTTGTCGCGGGGCAGCGGCGCGGTCGCGCCCAGGGCGCCGTCGAGGGCGGCAAGCGGGGTGCTCACGCCTCCGGCAGCGCGGTGCCGATCATGCAGTCGCGCGTGACGATGGAGGCCAGCTCGTCCTCGGTCCAGCCGTCGGTGCCCCGCGGGCGCTCGGGCAGCACGAGGTAGCGCACCTCGGCGCTCGAGTCCCAGACGCGGATCTCGGTGTCCTCCGGCAGCTCGAGCCCGAACTCGCGCAGCACGGCGCGCGGCTCCGCCACTACGCGGGCGCGGTAAGGCGGGCTCTTGTACCAGTTGGGCGGCAGCCCGAGCACCGGCCACGGGTAGCAGGAGCACAGGGTGCAGACGACCACGTTGTGGACGCTCTCCGAGTTGGCCACGACCCGCATGTTGTCGCCCTCGGCGCCGCCGAAGCCGAGCTCGGCGATGGCCTCGTCGGGCGTGCCGAGCAGCCGCTGGCGGTAGTCGTCGTCCGTCCACGCGCGCGCCACCACCTTGGCGCCGTTCTGCGGGCCGACGTCGTTCTCGTAGAGCTCGACCACGGCGTCGATCGCGTCCGTGGAGACGAGCCCGCGCTCCACCAGCAGCGCCTCGAGCGCCTGCGCGCGCAGCTCGACCTCGGAGGCGGGGCGGGGATGGTGGTGCCCGTGGCCGCTCACGCCGGCTCCAGGTAGCTGTCCCACAGGTCGAGCAGCACCGTCCACGGCGGCTCGTCGCTCTCGCCCCACAGGTCGGTCGAGCGGAACGCGACCGAGTACACCGGCTCGCGCTCGACCCGCTCGCCGTAGACCGCCTTGTCCGGCAGCCGGTCGGCGCCGTCGACACGCTCGACGGTGCCGGTCGCGCCGCGGACGTAGCGCGGGCAGCGGGTGTGGCCGGGCGGGCGCATCCGCTTCACGCGCACGCGGGTGCCGGGCGCGAAGCGCGGCTTCGCCTCGGGCGCGGGCATCGGGTGCTCGCTGCGCAGGGCGGCGACGGCGCGCTCGGCCATCTCGGGGTCGCGGCTCTCCGGGACGGGCTCGCCGCCCCGCAGGCGCTCGACGCGCTCGTCGACGTCCCTGGGCGCGATCGTCCCCTTGCGCAGCAGCCGCTGCTCGGCGCTCCACAGCCAGCGCTCGTAGTAGGAGGCGGCCAGGTAGTGCGCGGGCTCCATCTCCTCGCGGGTCGGCCGCCCGTTCGCCCCGGCCCCGAGCCCCTCGATCCCGATCAGCGTGTGCAGCGCGAACACCCGCGGCTCCCAGCGCTCGTGATAGGGCACGTCGCCGCCGGGCTCGACCACCGGCCCGAACCCGTGCATCCCGCCCATGTCGTGCGCGCCGTCCACTGCGCCGGACTGTACAGAGGCGGTCTACGGTGCCGGCATGGGCCCCAGCGTGGCGAACCGGGCGGCGCTCGCCGCGGTGCGGGCGCGGGCCGAGCGGGAGCGGCCGCGGCATCTGGCGAGGATCGCGCGGGTGCTCGGGACGGCGGGCGTCGCCGCCGACGTGGAGGCGCTGCTCGGGGTCGGTGCGCAGGCCTCGCTGACCGTCAACTTCCACCCGGACCGGCTGCTCGCCGACGGCCGCTCGGTCGCGCGGGCGCTCGCGGAGGAGGGCGTCTATCGCAGCCAGTTCGAGACGGGGATCTCCAACGGCGGGCTGACCGCCCACCCCGGCGGCGACCGGGACGTGTGGGAGCGCGCGCTGTTCGCCGGCGCCTACCAGGCGGCCGGGGTGGCGACCGGCGAGCGCCCGAAGTACGGCGGCCTGAACCTGATGAACCACCGCAACGGCGCCTGCCCGCGGTTCGGGTCCTGCCACCTGCGCCTGCGATCCGCCGCCGGCGAGCGGGCCACGCTGGTCTTCGGCGACAGCGCCGAGGGGCCCACGGAGATCGGGCTCGTCGACGCGTTCGCCCCGGTGCTGGCGCCGCTGCTGGAGCGCATCGCGGACGGCGCCGGCGCCCTCGGGCGGCCCGGGGTGGACGTCCGCGCGTTCGTGACCGGTCTGCTGAACGACGACGCCGCCGCCCGCAGAGGCGTCTTCGCGGCGCGGATGACCGACCGGCTCAACGAGTACATCGAGGCGCAGGTCCACGGCGTCCTCGACCTGACCCGCGACGTCGAGGCGGTGGTCATCGACCCCTCGTTCGCCGGCACGCCCGCCGGCGAGCGGCTGGTCGCGGCGGCCGCGCGCCATGGGTTCGCGGCGGAGTGGCACGACGGCCTCACGCTGGCGCTGTCCGACGTCCCCCGGGACACCCCGAAGGTGACTCGTGAGCTCATGCGCTGGCAGGTGCTGTGCGGCGGCGGCCGCGCCTACCGGCTCGCCGAGCGCGTGACCGGCGGGGCGGCGTCGCTCGACGCGGCGACGATCGGCCAGGCGGCCGTCAACGTCGTCCGCGAGCCGGCGAGCTGGCGCGGCTGGGGCCCACCGGCCGAGGTCCTCGTGCACCTGAAGGACCTCTGGCTCATGCTCGTCGCGCTCGGCAGGCCAGGCGAACGGCAGGCTGGGTAGCGGGGAGGTCGGGGAAGGCGCCGCGATCCCCCGGCCTCCTGCCGGGGGCGTGTCGTGTTTGTCGGCCCCAGCCCGACGAACGTGACACGCGCGGCGGAACCGCGCGGAGCCCGAGGCCAGCGTGTCGGGTTTGCCGGGCTGAGCCCGACGAAGGTGACACGCGCCGCGGACGCCGTCCCAGCACGCCGCCCGGGGGCGGCCGCTCCCGTACCCGGCAAGCAGTTCGCCGATCCCGCCGGGGCGCCGCGATCAGGGCGCCACAGAGGCGTCCAGCCGCCCCGCGATCTGGGCGCGGATCGCGACCGGATCGACGCCCAGCGCGCGCAACGTACGCGACGCGCCGCCGGCCGGATCCTCCAGCGTGCCCAGGAGCAGGTGCTCGACCTCGATCCGGCGGCGCCCCCGAGCCCGGGCCTCGCGGGCCGGTGCGGCCAACAACGAACGCAGGTCGCCGCCCGCGTCCGGCTCGCGGTGGAACAGCCGGCGCCGTGGGGTGGCGGCCTCGACCTGGGTCCGCGCGCGGTCCAGGCCCGCGCCGGCGCCCTCCAGCAGCGCGGCGGCCGGCAGGTCGGACGCCCGCAGCACGGCGAGCAGCACGTGCTCGCCGCCCAGCTCGTCGGCGCCCAGCGCCGTCGCCTCCTCGCGGGCGTAGCGCATGATCCGGCGCACGTCGGGGGCGGTCAGGAGCGGCGGCTGGGTGCTCGCCAGGTCGCGGAAGCGGCGGTGGACGGCCTGGCGGGTCAGGCCGAGGTCGCGGGCGATGGCGGCGAACGTCGCGCCCTCGGCCAGGGCGTGGGCGACCTGGCGGCGCTCGAACGCCTCGAGCTCGCCCCGCAGCTCCGACAGCTTGCGCAGGGCGGCTCCGGGCGTGGGTGCGCCCGCCGCCTCGGCAGCCAACCGGGAGAGCCGCTCACCTGGCGCCACCGTTCGCTCCACGCACCACTAACGCGCGGGAAAGCTGATCGTCAGGTGTTGTCAACCGGAATTGACGCGGCGACCCGGCTGATCCGCCGCAGCATCGGGATGCTGGGGAAGTTGTCCTGGGCCGCCTTCTGCACCAGCAGCTCGACGTAGTCCCCCAGCTGTTCGCGGGGGAGCGCCTGCTCGATGATCGACAGGTGGGTGGAGCTCGGGTAGGGGTCCGCGCGCACCTTGTCCATCAACATCTGCACCAGCCGTCCCTGCGCCTCTTCACGGTTCATCCGTTCCTCCTTAGAGCAGCCGTCCCAGCGGCCCGAGATCGAGGTTGAGGTCCTCGTCGTCGAGCCCGAACACGTCCTTCAGCTCGTCCATCCGCGCCTCCAGGGCCATCAGCGTCTGCCCCAGGCGCTCGACCTTCTCGTCGTCCAGCCCGCCGGCCTCCACGCGCCGCAGCGCCTGGCGCTCCATCAGCTGGCGCAGCAGCTCGACCACCGTCAGCACGAGCGTGGCCAGCCCGCGCTCGACCGACTCCGGGTCGGCGTGCACGCGCCCGCTCAGGGCGTCGTCGAGCCGGCGGACGTCGCGGGCGAACGGGTCGAGGTCCGCCGGCGCCGCCAGCACCTTGTCGGCCGGCGAGTCGCTCATGCCGCGAACGAGTACGGGGGCCACGGCCCGGTGCACAGAATCGCCGCCTCGGGATGGGCGGTCTGCAGCCGCTCGACCGCGGCGCGGAAGCGGTCGACCGACGGGCGCTCGACCAGGTAGGCGCCGCGCAGGAACTCGTCCCCGCGGCCGGAGAGCACGCGCGCGTCGGCGGCGAGCGCGGCCAGCGGCGCGTGCAGCGCCGCCGCCTGTCCTGCGGCGCGGCGGCTGCCGTCCAGCTTGGCCAGCACGTAGTCACGCCCGGAAGGACCTGCGGGCACGGGCGAGGCCGTGGGGCCGGAGGCCAGCGCGCGCACGCCCAGCTCCACCCGCCCGCGCACCCGGGCCAGCGCGGCGACGTACTCCTCGCGCCCGGACGCCAGCACCTGCCGCAACGCGTCCTCGTCCGCCACCTGGCTGCCGAAGCGCAGCGGCAGCACGGCGCGGTCGGCCATCAGCCGCTCGACCACCTGCTCGTGCGCCCACAGCGCGTCGGGCTCCGGCTCGCCGGCGGCGCCGGCGTGGCGGGAGAACACCGCCTGCAGCGGACCCGAGCGCAGTCCCTCCAAGGGCGCGTCGGCGAGGCCGCGCCCGGGCGGCGGCGACAACGAGGGCCGGTCGCAGATCGCGTAGACCCAGATCACCGCGCCTCCTCCAGCGTGGACACCGAGGTGATCAGCGCGCGCAGCGACACGTAGACGAGGTCGACGTCGGCGATCGACAGCGTGATGTCGCCGCCGATGACCACCCCGCCGGCCAGCAGGCGGTCGACGAGGTCGACGAGCGCCACCTCGCGGCCGCCGGCGATGTTCGCGGTTGCCGTCGCGCTCATGTGACGAAGTGGTAGGCGGGCCAGGGTCCGGTGAGCTCGAGCGCGAAGCCGTCGCCGCCCAGCGTGTCGACCAGGCCGGCGAAGTCGCGCGCCCGCTCGCGCTCGACCAGGTAGGACGCGTTGAGCACCATCTCGGCGTCGCGCCCGCTCAGCCGGCGGTCCTGCGGCGGCGCGAGCACGGCCGCGCAGGCGCGCTCGGCCAGCCGGGCGTGGACGCCGGCCACCGCGGCCGCCAGCGCGTCGCCGTCCTGGGCCACCTGGCGGCGCTCGGCGCTCCGGCGCCGCAGGTACTCGGTGCCGGAGGCCGGTTGGGCCGCCGGGACGGACGCCGCCGCGGGCGCGGCGAACGCCTTCACGCCCCACTCGGCCTTGCCGCGCAGCCGGGCCAGCGCGCGCTGCAGCCGCTCGCCCTCGGTCGCCAGCATGTGGCGCACAGTGTCGGGCGCGCGGTAGATCGTGCACATCCGGAACGGCACGAGGTCCCCGGCGCGCAGCACGTCTTCCAGCACCGCCTCGTGGCCGCGGGCGAGCGCCTCCAGCTCGTCGAGGTCCTCGAGGCGCTCCTGCAGCGCCGCGCCCGTGAAGCGCTCGGCCGGCACGGGCGTGACCAGGGCCGCCAGCCCGTCGTGCGCGATCCGCTCCACCGGCCGCCCCGCGACCCCGGGGACATCGGGGACGGCCGTCGCCGCCGCGGGCACCACGCCGTAGGCCCACAGCAGCGTGTCAGCCATCGCCGCCTTCCTCGAGCTGGGCCAGCCGCTGCTCCATGCCCTCCAGCCGCTCGCGCAGCCGGCCGTTCTCCTGGTCGAGCTCCTGCGCCCGGCGGCTGAGCGCGGGGTCGCCCTCCCACCAGTCGATGCCGATCTCCCGCGCCTTGTCGACCGAGGCGACGACGAGCCGCAGCTTGATCGTCAGCAGCTCGATGTCCAGCAGGTTGATCTGGATGTCGCCGGCGATGACGATGCCCTTGTCGAGCACGCGCTCGAGCACGTCGGCGAGCGAGTCGGTCTGCGGATGGGTCTGCAGCGCCCGGTAGGACTGGTGGTCGACCGACACGGCTCAGCGCCCCACGTCGTCGGCCGCCGCGCGGTGGTAGCGGCGGCGGCGCTCGAAGCCGAGCACGTCGCCGTCCTCGGACAGGGTCACGTCGTAGCTGGCCAGCAGGTCCATCGTGTTCGGCACGCGCTCGAGCTCCAGCACCTCGACGCTGACCACCCAGCTGTCCTCGCCGCCGTCGCGGCGCATGCCGGACACGGTCTCCACGTGGCGGCCGGTGATCTGGGCCACCTCCGAGCGGGCGGTGTCGAGCAGCTCCCGCGGGCGCATGTCAGCCGCTCCCCTGGAGCCGAGCGGCGATCATCGCGTCGATCAGCTCGGTCTCGCGCGCGGCGAACTCCTCCTCGGTGAGCTCGCCGGCCGCGCGGGCGGCCTCCAACTCGGCCAGCGCGCGCTCGGGCGAGGCCTGAAGGGCCTGCTCGCGCGCCGCCTCCTCGGCCACTGCCTCGGCGATCCAGACGACGCCGCGCACGGGCGCGAGCGGAAGCGTGAGCAGGCCGGTGATGATCCCCACCGCTAGGCCTCGAGCGCGAGGTCGCTGAACGAGTACGGCGGCAGCGGGCCGACGTAGCGCAGGCTCAGCCGGGCGCCCTGCTTGCGCGCCAGGCGGTCGACGGCGGCGTCCAGGTGCGGGCGGTCGCGCTCGGCCACCAGCAGCTGCAGGCTCGCGACCTGGCGGTCGCTGGCGGGCGGATCCACGCGCACGTCCACCGCCACCTCCGCGAACGTGCGCACCAGCAGGTCCTGGTCGAGCGCGCGCTGCTCCTCCACGGCGTCGGCGACGGCGCGGCCGAGCGCGATCCGCTCCGGCTGCGAGGCGACCACCGGAATCTGCCGCAGCGCGTCGCCGCGGGCCTTCAGCTGCGGCCGGCGGGCGAGCACCGTGCGCAGCGGCTGGTCCTCGACGTAGTAGGCGCGGACGGTCATCTGCACGTGGCCGCCCAGCCGGGCGAGCAGGTCGGCGAGCGCGCCGGCGTGGCGCTCGAGCAGCCGCTGCCGCACCTCCTCGTCGGATGCGAACACCGTGCCGAAGCGCAGCGGCACGACCGCGCCGGCGCCGAGCAGCTCGGCCAGCACGCGGTCGTGCGCCTCGACGTCCTGCCGGCGCGCCGCGCGCCAGCCGTCCGGCACGTCGCTGACGACGGCGGCGGCGCCGGCGCCGGCGATCGCCCGGACGGGGGCCGGCTGCTCACCGACGCCGGCGGCGCCGAGCGCCGGCGGCGGGCCGGCGACGACGCCGTAGACGTAGACCCCCGTGGCGGCCGGCGCGGCGGCGCCGCTCACTCGTCCTCCTCCCGGCGCTTGGTGCGGGTGCGCTTGCGGCGCGCGGGCTGGCGCTCGCGCTTGTCCTCGTCGTCCTCGTCGTCATCGCCCGAGAACACGCCGCCGAGCTTCTCCTTGGCGCCCTCGATCGCCCCGCTCGTCTTGCTCTTGGCCCCGCCGCTGCGCAGGTTCTCGATGAGCTCCGGCAGGCCCTCCTGCTTGCTGTCCTCGTCGATGTTCAGGCGGCCGACGGCCTCGGCGAAGCGCAGGTAGGTGTCCACGCTCGCCACGACGATGCGGGCGTCGATGGTCAGCAGCTCGATCCCCACGAGCGAGACCCGCAGGTAGATGTCGATGACCAGGCCCTTGTCCAGGATCAGGTCGAGGACGTCGGCGAGCCCGCTCGGGGAGGGCCCGCCGGCGTACCGGTTCTGTGAGGCGATGGCGGCCATGGGTCACCGGCTCCTCGACGCGGCGGCCTTCTTGCGGCGGCTGCGCCGCCGCGGCTTCTCCTCTTCCTCTTCCTCCGGCTCCTCCTCGGCGGCGGCCTTCTTGGAGCGGCGGCGGCGGGAGCGCGGCTGCTCCTCTTCTTCCTCCTCCTCGGGCTCCTCTTCCTCCTCCTCAGCGCGGGGCTCCTCCTCTTCCTCGTCCTCCTCAGCGCGGGGCTCCTCTTCTTCCTCTTCCTCCTCGAGGTCCTCGTCCTCCTCAGCGCGGGGCTCCTCTTCCTCGTCGAGGTCCTCGTCCTCGTACTCCTCGTCTTCCTCCTCCTCGCCGCGCGGCTCCTCGTCCTCGTAGGCCTCGTCCTCGGGCTCCTCGTCGCGCTCGTCGTCGCCCTCCTCGTCGCGCTCCTCGTCGACGGGCTCGCCCTCCTCGATGCGGCCGCGCCACTCGCCCGTGGCCTCGTCGCGCAACTCGATGAACGCCTTGAAGCGCATCAGGTCCGACTTGAGCGCCCGGCGGGAGATGCGGGTGCCCGACGCGGTCTTCTCGAACAGCCCCTTGGGCTGGAAGTCCATCGTGATCTGGATGCGCGTGAGGTTGTCGCTCAGGCGGTGGAACGTGACCACGCCGATCGTCTGCGTGCCGCCCTTGCTGCGCCACACGAGGCGCTCGCACGGGATCTGCTCCTCGATCTCCGCCTCCCAGGAGCGGCGGACGCCCCAGATGTTCTCGTGCCACATCAGCGTCGTCTCGTCGCGCTGCTCGATGCGCTCGACGCGGTGCATGAACTTCGGCCAGTCCTCGAACTGGGTGAACTGGTCGTAGGCCGTCTGCAGGTCGGTGCCGACGTCGACGTACACCTGGACGGGCAGCCGCCGGCCGCGGCCGGTGCCGCTGGGCGACTCGCCCTCCTTCTTGCCGCCGCCACCGCCGAGCTTGGAGGCGATGCCGCCCACGGCGCCCGCTACACCGCCGCCCTTGTCCGCCAGGCCCTTGGCCAGCGCGCCGGCGCCGCCGGCGCCCTCGAGCTTGTCCTTGACCAGGCCCGGGCCCTTGGTCACCGCGTACTTGGCGGCCTGGGTCGTGGCCTTCTTCATGACCGGCTTGAGGACCTCGATCGCGGCGTCGCGGAACGTGTCCTTGAGCTCGCTGGTGATCGTCCGGGACGAGTTGCCGGCCTCCTCGCCGGTGTCCTGCGCCTCGTCCTCCGCACGCTCGCCGGCGCCGTTCACATCGTCCGACGCGTCCTTGGCGCGCCGTCGCGCCTGCTTCGTGCTCTCGGCCATTCGGCACCCCCTGGTGCAGTCGGATCTCTCGGGCGGGCGCTGGGTCAGCGCCGCCAATTCCCCATGTGCCGGGGCGGTACCCGAGGGGTGTGAGGCCAATCACACTCGGTGCCGAGCGTTGCGCCGCACGTCAAGGCCAATTGACCCCATAGCCCAGAAAGGCGCGCGATGACGCACGCCAGGTGTCACTGCGCATTGACGTGCGCCGCTGGCGTCAACAGTTACTGACGGTCGCGTTGCACAGTTAAGTGAAGCATGACCGGCGGTCAGTCGGACGGCAGCAGGTCCGCCTCGCTGACCCGTGCCGAAGATCGCCGGCGGGCAGTGGCTCGCGTCCGGCACGCAGATCCACTCGCGGCGGGCCAGCGGGTGCGGCCGGCGGCGGAACCGCGGGTGGGCGGCGAGCCGGCACCCGTAGCGGCCCCAGCGCAGCCCGGCGGCGGCGAGCCGGACCGACGTGGTCGCGCACCTCGTCTTGGAGGAGATGTCCTGACGGCAGTCCACCCGCGGCGCCCCGAAGCGCCGGCACTCTTCGACCGCCCCGTGGCGCACGCCGCCGGTGACCAGCCCGGCCACCTCGGTGGGCAGCCAGTGGCGCGGATACACGCGCGTCTTGTCATAGGCGCGCACGCCGCCCGCGCCGGTCGCCGCGACGTGGACGGTCAGCGGCCGTCGGGACCGCAACCCGCCCGGGCTCCGTCCGGCGCGACGGCGACGTCCCCGGGCTCGTTGAGCACCGCCGTCGCCGCCGGTCCGCCGTCGAGGCGCTGGGCGAGGCCGGCCGGCGCCGTCAACTGCGGCCGGCCGGTGCCGGCCAGCGGAGTGAGGGCGCCGTCCGGCGCGACGCGCCAGATCCGCGACGCGAACGCGAGCGGCTCGTCGACGACCGCGAAGCCGCCGTCGGGCTGCGCGGCGACCGCGATCGGCACGAGGTCGTCCGCGGCCGGGGCCGCCGCGGTGATGGCACCGTCCGGCGCCACGCGGTCGACCCGGCCGGACTCTTCGACGATCAGCACGCTGCCGTCCGCCCCGGCCGCGACGTCCAGGGCGTCGATCGGCACCGAGGTGGCCGGCTGGCCGTGCAGGTCGGGGAGCCGTCCCGGGGTCTTGCCGTTGCCCGCCACCGTGAAGATGCGCCCGTCCGGCGTGACGCGGCGGACGCGGGTCTCGCCGTCGGTCAGGACGAAGCCGCCCGCGGGGTCGGCGGCCACCTGGAAGGAGAGGTCGAGGGTCGCCTCCCGCGCCGGGACGCCGTCGCCCGTCGCGCCCACCTCGCCGGTGCCGGCCACCGCGTGCGCGACGCCGTCGTGGATGCGCCAGACCTGCTCGTAGGAGGTCACGAGCACGTCGCCGTCCGGCAGCACGGCCACCCGCGCGACCCCGTCGAAGCCGGCGCTGGTCGCCCGCTGCCCGTCCGCGATCACGTGTGAGGCGCCGGCGCCCGCGATGGTGAAGATCGAGCCGCCCACGTCGGCGCGGGCGGTGGCCGGGACGAGCGCGAGGGCGATCAGCGGCGTCAGGGCCGCGACGGGGGGACGCACCGGCGCAGCGTCCTCGCCGCCGCGCGCGCGGGCAATCGGGAGGCGCCCCTGAACTTCGCGTCGGCCAGCGCGGCGCGCGCGGCGTTGTGCCCGCTCGCGCCGTGGACGCCGCCGCCGGGGTGCACGCCGGCACCGGCCACGTACAGGCCGGGCAGCGGCGTGCGGCCGCGGAACAGCTCCGGCGCGGGGCGGAACACGAGCTGCTGGTCGAGCTCCAGGCTGCCGCCGACGATGTCGCCGCCCACCAGGCAGGCGTTCTCGGCCTCCAGCTCGGCCGGCATCCGCGTGCGGCGGCCGAGGACCAGCCCGCGGAAGCCCGGCGCGAAGGCCTCGATGCGCCGCTCCACGCGGTCGGCGATCGCCTCGGCGGGCAGGTCGGGACGCTGGGGGACGTGCGTGTAGGCGTAGAGCGTGTGGCGGCCGGCCGGCGCGCGCGTGGCGTCGTGGAGCGAGTGCTGGCCGATCACCAGCGCCGGCGCGTCGGGCACGCGGCCCGCGCCGGCCTGCTGCTGGGCGGCGAACAGCGCGTCCAGGGTGTCGCCGAGGTGCACCACGCCGGCCTCGCGGGCGGCGGCGCTCGTCCACGGCACCGGGCCCGCGAGCGCGAGGTCGAGCTTGAACGTGCCCAGCCCGTGGCGCCAGCCGCGCAGGCGGGCGAGCAGGCGGTCCAGGAGCGCGCCCGGCGGCAGCAGCGCGGCCAGCGGCCGCGGGGTCAGGGTGGAGATGACCGCGTCGGCCGCGATGCGCTCGCCGCCCGCCAGCCGCACGCCGCGGGCGCGCCCGCCACCGGTCTCGATCGCGGCCGCGGGCGCGCCGCAGCGCAGCTCGCCGCCCAGCTCGCGCAGCCGCTCGGCCAGCGCGTCGGTCAGCCGGCCGGAGCCGCCGCGCGGATACGGCCAGCCGACGGCGTGCCCGAGCAGCGCGAGCACGACGGCGAAGGCCGCGCCGCCGCTGGAGCCGGGCGTGATGTCGCCGTGGGTCACCGTGCCGGACAGCCAGGCGGCCGCGCGCGCGTCGCCGAACATCTCCATCCCCAGCGTCGCCGACGAGGCGAGCATCCGCCGGGCCAGCGTGAGCGAGTCGCGCCGGAACGCGGCCGCGAGCCGCGCGCCCGCGCGCACCGGCGGGAACGGGCCGAGGCCGGCGCGCAGCAGCGCCCCGCGGCGGCGCAGCAGGGGCTCGGCGAGCTCCCGCCAGGCTCTTCCGGCGCCGGGCGCGGCCGCCTCGAGGCTCGCCGCCGTCTCGGCCAGGTCGCGGTGGAGCACGATCGCCGTGCCGTCGGCGAACGGGTGGGCCATCGCCACCGGCGGGGCGATCCAGTCGACGCGCTCGCGCACGCCGAGCTCGGCGAACGCCGGCGAGGCGAGCGTGAACGGGAAGAAGCCGGCGCAGCGGTCGTGGACGTGCCCGGGCAGCGGCCCGTCGCCGCAGCGCACCGCGCCGCCCGGCGCGTCCGCCGCCTCCAGCACGGTGACGTCCCAGCCCGCCGCGGCGAGCCGCAGCGCGGCCACGAGCCCGTTGTGCCCCGCGCCGATGACCACCGCCCGCCGGCTCATGCGGGCGATCATGGCAGCGCGGCCGAGGCCGCCGGCGCACCGGCGGCCTCGGGCGCTGGGGCTCCTACCGGCCGAGGAAGCGCGGGGGCACCGCCGGGTGCGCCTGCGCCGGCGCGGCCTGCGCCTGCTCGACCGCCGCCTTCTCCGGGTGGTCGAGCTTGAACGCGCCGCCGTCCATCGGCAGTCCGCCGTCGGGCGCCACGTACATATCCTCGTCGAGCATGTTCTCCGAGAGGCCGACCGCGAACGCCGAGATGGCGGTCGGCGTGTGCCGGCCGTCGGCGAGCACGGTGGCCTGCGAGTAGTCGCCGACCATCGGCCCCTGGCTGGTGCGCGCCACGTCCGCGAGGGTCATGTCGGCCAGCCGGGTGGGCGAGGACCAGGTCTGCCCGCCGTCCGCCGAGGAGACGAAGCCGGCGTTGAGGTCGCACTGGTTGCCGCCCGGGTTGGCGAACACGCAGTCGGCCTGCGGGTAGAAGTAGTAGTACAGCCCGAGGCGAGCCTGGGTGCCCGAGCTCGTCGGGTCGGCCGGGATGCCCGGGATGAAGTGGTCCACGGGGTTCGCCGCCGAGTCGTCGGCCTCGATCGGGATCCGGTTCGGCGCGCCGAAGCCCGGGTCGGGGTTGGTGGTGGTCGGCGCCGCCATCACGCTCATGGCGATGTCGTTCGGCGTCGTGGTCACGCTGCCTACGCGGAAGCTGCGGGTCTGCCACACGAGGTAGATCGCGCCCGATCCGTCCATCGCCGAGGTCGGCAGCAGCGAGGTGCGCAGCCCGCCGGCCACCCGGTGGGTCTGCGTCATGTTCGGCAGGATCTGCGTGTGCGCCGACCAATTGGCGCCGCAGTCGCTGGAGCTGATGTAGCTGACGCCGCCTCCGCCGGCGAACGGCACGACGACGCGGCCGCACTGCGTGCCGGCGCGCGCGTTGCGCGCGGGCGGCTGCACGAGCGGGACGCCGCCGATGATGCCGCGCAGCCCCGCGGGCGCCGCCGTCGTGAGCGCGGTGGGCGCGCCGATCACGTGCGGGCGCGTCAGCGGCGAGTCGAGCGTCAGGGTGTTGCCGGCGACCGCGGTCACCGTGCGGGTCTCCTGGTTGCCCCCGCTGGGGTCGACGTCGATGTTGATCTGCGTGCCCGGGGCGAAGCTCGTCGCGCTGGTCACATTGATGGTCGTGTCGCCGGGGGCGGCGGCGGAGGCCAGGGTGGTCTCACCTGTCACGTCGCCCGCGTTGCCGTTGCCCGGCACGTCGTTGGACGTCGGCGACCAGGTGAAGCCGCCGTCGGTGGACACCGACATCAGCAGCCGGTTGCCGTTGCCGTTGTTGTCGTACTCGACGTAGCAGTTGCCGTAGCCCTTGCTGGTGGGCCAGTTGTCGCACGTGATCCAGTTCTTGTCCGGCGAGTCGCTCGTCGGGCCCGTGATGTGCGTCGGGATCGGGTCCGACCAGTTGATGCCGTCGCTGGAGACGTTGACGAACACGCCGGGCACGTCGGCGTCGCCGTTGAGGCCGAGCGTGCTGATGAGCCACTCGTCGAAGCGGGCGTTGTAGGCCACGACGGTGTCGCTGCCGCGGGTCAGCGGGTAATACGGCGCGTCGGCCGTCGGCTGCGACGGGCCGCCGCCCTGCACGGTCAGCGGCAGCTCGCCGCGCTTCCAGCTCTTGCCGCCGTTGGTGCTGGTGGCGAACCCGATGTCCGAGGCGCCGCCGTCATACACGCGCCCCACCTGGAACGTGGCCACGATCGTCTTGCCGTGGGTGGCGATCGACGGCTCGAGGTCGCTCTGGTGGTAGCCGATCCCGTCCGCGAACGGATCCTCGTGGATCTGCTTGAGGTTGAACGGCGCGCTCGCGCCGCCCGCGGACACGCTGAGGGGAACGATCACCGCCATCGAGGCGACCGCTCCGAGTAAGCCGACCTTCACCGACGTACGGAGTTTCACCGCACCCTCCCTCGGTGTGGGGCCCCTAGCCAAGAGGGCCAACGCGCGGCAGTGCAAACCTCCGGAGTCACCGAAATCCAACTGCCTGGTCCGGATTGTCAGAACTGGCGTGGTGACACTCTCATATTTCCCTCACGTATGAGCCTGACACTCGCAATTCTGGTAAGTGGACTCGCCGCGGGTGGGGTGTATGGGCTGCTGGCCGCCGGGCTCGCGCTGATCTACCGGCTCACGGGCGTGGTGCACTTCGCGCTGGGCGAGCTGGTGGGCCTCGGGGTGTTCGTGACGTTGCTCGTGGCCGCGGGGACCCGGCCGGTGAGCGAGACGAGCCTGGGCGGCGGGAGGTTCGCGCCGGCGCTGGTCGCCGGTCTTCTGGTCTGTGCTGCGGCCGGGGCGGCGACCTACGTCGTGGCCGTCCAGCCGTACGCGGCCCGCGGCTCGGCGCTCGGTTGGGTCGCGGCGCTGCTCGCCATGGGGGCGGCGCTGCGCGCCGGGCTGCAGGCGGCGTTCGGCCGCCCGGCGTACGTGTTCCCGGACCCGCTGCCGTTCCGCCGGCTCGGCCACGACGGGCTGATCGGCGCCGGCGGGACGACGATCCAGGTGCGCGCGTTCTTCGTCATCGCCGTGGCGCTCGCGCTGGCCGCCGCGGGCGGCTGGCTGGTCACCCGCTCGCGCGCGGGGCGCGCGCTGCGGGCGATCGCCGACGACGCCGACGCCGCGCGGATGGTCGGCATCGACGTCGACCGGCAGCTGATGCTGGCGTTCGCCGCCGCGGGCGCGATCGCCATGGTCGCCGCCGTGGCCGCGGCGCCGAGCGGCCCGTTCGCCGCCGACTCCGGCACGCTGCTCGGCGTCAAGGGGCTGATCGCGGCCGTCGCCGTCGGGCTCAGCTCGCCGCTGCGCGCGTTCGCCGCGGGCCTGGTCCTCGGCGTGCTCGAGGCCGCCATCTCCAATGCCTCCGTCGCCGGCCACGTCCTCGGCCCGCGCTACGCGACGCTGCTCCCGGTCGTCGCGGCCGTCGCGCTGCTCGTCGCGTTCCGGCGCCGCCTGGAGGCGGCCGCCGCGTGAGCGCACTGGCGCGCACCGGGGCCGAGCTCGGGCGGGCGGCGCGGGAGGCGGGGGCCGTGTGGGCGCCGCCGGCGACGTGGTGCCTCGCGGCGCTGGCCGTGGCCGCCGTCGTCCCGCCGCTGACGGGTTTCCCGGGGCCGCTGGACGCGCTGGCCGGCGGGCTCTATCTCGGGCTCGCGGCGATCGGGCTGGGCGCCGTGGTCGGGCTGGCGGGGATCCCGTCGCTGGCCCAGGGCGCGCTGGTCGGGGCCGGCGTGTTCGCGAGCGTGCTGGCCCGCACGCGGCTGGGGCTGCCGCTGGCGCCGGCGGCGGGGCTCGGCGCGCTCGCGGGCGGGGTGCTGGGACTGCTCGTGGGCGCGCTCGTCGCCGGGATGTCGCCGGCGCTGGCCGCGGTGGCGACGTGGCTGTGCGCGTGGGCGGCGCTGCTCGCGCTGCAGGCGTTCGTGTCCGCCGGCGGCCTCGTGGTCGGCCAGGCGCTGCCCACCGGCGCGCACTACGAGCTCGCGCTCGGGCTCGTCGCGCTCGGCGCGCTCGCCTTCGCCGCGCTGGCCCGCTCGCCGGCGGGGGTGCGGCTGGTGGCCGCGCGCGACTCCCGCGCGGCCGCGGAGGCGGTCGGCGTCCCGGTCGCGGCGCTACGCGTCTCGGTGTGCGGCTTGGCCGGCGTGCTCGCCGGGCTGGCCGGCGGGCTGAGCGTCGACCTCGCCGGCGTCGCCGACCCCTCGGCCTACGGCCCGTCGCTGTCGTTGAAGCTCCTGCTCGCCGTGCTGATCGGCGGCGCCGCCCGGGCGCTCGGCGGCCCGCTGGGGGTCGCGCTGCTCGGCTTGGTCACGTTGATCGGCGCCCACGCGGCGAGCTTCTCCGAGGAACTGGCCGTCCGCACCCAGACCGTGCTCGCGGCGGTCGTGGTGCTCCTGCTGTTGCCCGACGACCCCAAGGGGCTGATCCCTGCGCTCGAGCGGCGCCTTCCCTCACGCGTCCCGCGCGCAGCCGCGCCGCCGCCCCTGGCGCCCGCGCCGCCGCCCACGGGGCCGCTGGTCGCCCGCGGGCTGGTCAAGCGCTACGGCGCCGTGACCGTGCTCGACGGGCTGGACATCGAGGTGCGGCCGGGGACCGTGAGCGCGCTCATCGGTCCCAACGGGTCCGGGAAGACGACCGCGCTGCGCGCGCTCGCCGGCGCGGTGGCGCTCGACGCGGGCACGGTCGGCGGCGACCGGATCGTCCGCACACTGCAGTCGCCGGTGGCGTTCGCCGGGCTCGGCGTGCTCGAGAGCGCGCTGGCCGGCGCGGCGGCCGGAGCCCGGCGCAGCGGCATCGCCCGCACGGTGCTGGCCACGCCGCGCCAGCGCGCCGAGGCGGCCGCGCTGCGCGCCGGCGCGCTGGCCGCGCTCGGCGTCGCCGGGCTGGCCGGGCGCGCGCACGCGCCGGCGGCCGAGCTCTCCGTGACCGACCAGCGGCTGCTGGCCATCGCCACCGCGCTGGCCACCCGGCCGCGGTTCGTGCTGCTCGACGAGCCGACCGCGGGCGTCGGCGCCGGCGAGCTGCCGCGCCTCGCGGACGCTGTGCTCGGGCTGCGCGACCGCGGGATCGGCGTCCTGGTGGTCGAGCACAACCTGCGCTTCGTCCAGACCGTGGCGGCCCACGTCACCGTGCTCGACGCCGGCCGCGCGATCGCCGCGGGGTCGCCGGCCGACGTCGCGCAGGACCCGCGCGTGCGCGCCGTCTACCTGGGGTTGCGGTGACGTACGCTCGGGCCATGCGCGCGCTGGTGGTCGCCGCCGTGCTCCTCGCCGGCTGCGGCGGCGGACACGGCGGCGCGGCGGCGCACGACCGCACCGTGCTGATAGCGGTCAACGCGCCGTTCTCGCAGCAGTCGGCGCTCGGCGACCAGATCGCGCGCGGGGCCGAGCTCGTCGCCGGGCAGCTCGACGCGCAGGGCGGCATCCGCGCCGGCGCGGCGAGCTACCGCGTGCGGGTCAAGCGCTACGACGACGCGCTCTCACCCGCGACCGCCGTGCAGAACGTGCGCCGCGCGATCGCCGACGGTGCGGCCGCCATCCTCGACGAGGGCACCGGCGTGGACGCGTCGTGGCAGATCGCGCAGGCCGCGCACGTGCCGATCCTGGTGGTCCACCAGGGCGGCGCCGGGTTGGTGAACCCGCGCACGCGGCCGAACGTTTTCCGCATCGTGCCGACCGACCAGGGGCTCGCGCTGCGCTACGCCGAGTACCTCGACCGCATCCACGTGCGGCCGGCGATCCTGCACGACGATTCGCCCTACGGCGCCGCGGGCGCCGCGGCATTGCGGCAGGCCTTCGACTACAGCCCGAAGGCGGTGGCCGACGACATCCTGGTGTCGCAGGACGCGTCGGACCTGTCGGCGCCGGTCCTGCGCGCGCGCCGGTCGGGCGCGAGCGGGCTGCTCGTGTGGGGCGGGCCGGGAACGGTCGCCGAGGCGCTGCGCGCCGCGCGCGCCGCCGGCTGGGACGTCCCGGTCTACGGCCCGCCGGACGCGGCCGACCCGCTCGTGCGCCAGGAGCTCAGCCGCCATCCGGACTGGGTCGACGGGCTCACGTTCGCCGACGGCCGGCTGACCGCGGAGGTCGGGCCGGCGCCGTTCGAGAGCTACGTGGCGACCTACGACTCGGCGTTCGGCGCCGACCGCGTGGGCGTGCGCGACGCCGCCGGCGCACAGGTCACCGAGCCGCCGGAGTACGGCATGTACGCCTCGGACTTCGTCAACCTGCTGGCCGCCGCGATCCGGCGCGCCCGCGGGCTGGACGGCCGGCGCGTGCTGGCGGCGCTCGACCAGGTGACGATCCGCGGCGCCAACGGCGACGAGCGGGGCTTCAACGTCAACAGCCACGAGGGCGTCGTCAACGACGACGTCTACTTCGCCGTCTTCGGAGACATGCGGTTCCGGCCGGTGAAGGACGAGCCGCTGTCGGCCACGCTGCCCGCGATCGCCCAGGTCGCGCCGGGGTGATCGCCCGGCTGCTCGCCGCCGCCGTGCTGGCGGCCGGGGCCGCGGCGGCGCCGGCGCGGGCGGACGGCGTCACGCTCGTGGACCCGACGACCGCGCTCACCGCCGAGCCGCCGTTCGCCGCGGCGGGCGGCGGGCGGGAGGACGACGCGCCGGCCGCGCGCCGGCGCGTGGACAGCCGCGAGGTGGTGACGACCGGCGTGGACGACGGCGGCCGGCCGGTCTCGGTGACGGTCGTCCAGCGGCTGAACGTGGTGGGCACGGGCGACTACGTGTTCACCGTGCCGGCGCCGGTACGGAGCGTCGTGGCCATGCGCGGCTCGCAGTCGCAGCCCGGGCAGCGGGCGGGGGCGATCCTGTGGGCCGGCTTCTCCGACCGCTACCACGCGCTCTACGCGCGCGCCCGGCTGTGGGCGCCCGCGGCGGCGCGGCTGCTGCCGCTCCAGCTGTCGCTGCGGGCCACCGTGGACGGCCGGCCGCTGGCCCCCGGGGAGCGGCGCAGCGGCCGGCTCGACATCGCGCTGACGCTGCGCAACGTCACGGCCACGACGGCGCCGTCGGCCGCCGGCCGCGGCGACGTGCCCGCGCTCGTGCGCGCGCTCGACGCCGCCCGCCACGGCGCCTTCCCGTTCGGCGGCGTGCCGATCGCGCTGCACTCGCCGCCCGCTGCCCGCACGGCGCGGATCGAGGCGCCGCTCGCGATCGACGGCGAGGTCGACCTCCCCGTCGGGGAGGTGCTGAGAGTGATCGGCGTCACCCACGGCCGGACCGGGCGCCCGGTGGGCACCGGTGGCGACACCAGCCACGCCCTGTCGCTCTGGGACTTCGGCTTCCGGCTCGGCGACGGGGCGCCGCTGACGCAGACGGTCCACGTCAGCGCCCAGGTGAAGGACGCGGCCACGCCGCACCTCCGCGTGGAGGCCCGCCCCGTCGCGCCGCGGCGCACGCTCGTCCCGCCCGCCGGACGGCCGAGCTGGCGGGCCGCGTGGCGCGCCGGCGTCCGGCTCGACCCGCACGGGCTGCTGGACGTGGCCGAGGACGCGCACCTGCGCGAGGCGCGGGCGCGCCAGTACGACGCGTTCCTGGCCAACCCGGGGCCACCGGGCAGCCAGAGCGCCGCCCGCTACGTCTTCGTCAGCGCGAGCACGGCGCGGCCGGACGGCGGCGACGGCTCCGGCGGCCTCGGCGCGCTGGGCGTCGTGCTGGCGGTGGCCGGCGCCGTGCTCGCCGTGGGCGCCGCGGTCATCGCCTGGGCGCACCTATAGACGCGCCGATCCGCCCGGGCGGCCAGTAGATGAGCGCCGCCCGGCCGAGGATGTCGCGGCGCGGCACCGGGCCGAACTCGCGCGAGTCGCACGACGCCGCGCGGTTGTCGCCCATCAGGAAGTAGTCGCCGCGCGGCACCCGCCACGTGTGCCGCGGCGCGTGGTCACGCTCGAACAGGTCGAGGTAGGGCTCGCGCAGCCGCCGGCCGTCGACCGACACGAACCCGTCGCGCTCGGTCACCGTCTCGCCCGGCAGCCCGATCAGCCGCTTGACGAGCGTCCCGCCGACGCCGCATTGCCGCCGCGCCGCCGCCGGCGCACGGGCGACGACCACCTCGCCTCGCCGCGGCGCGCGGAAGCGGTAGACGAGCCGGTTCGCCAGCACGCCGTCGCTCGTGCCGGCCCGGCAGCCGGGACCCGGCCGCGCGCAGTGCAGCGCGGGCTCCATCGACGCCGACTCGATCCGGTACGGCTTGGCCACCCAGCGCTCCAGCGCGAGGACCAGCAGCGCCGCCAGGGCCACGCCGACCAGCAGCCGCACGGCGGTGCGCAGCACGTCAGCGGACGGCGCAGAGGACCCGCAGCCGCGCGGCCGCCGCGCGGTCGCCGGACGCCCCGACCGCGCTCGCCGACACCGACGTGCACCCCGGGACCGCCACGTGCAGCGTCGCCGCGAACGCGCCGCCGCGTCCGGCCGCGACGCGCCGGCGCCCGGACGCCTCGCCCGCGCACACGCTCACCCGGACCGTCTCGCCCGCGACGAAGCCGGCGCCGCGCACGCGCACGGGGTGCGTGGAGAGCAGCCGCAGCGAGGGCCGGGTCGCGCCGCCGGGCCACGGCGTCGAGCGTCCCGCGGGAACGGCGGCGCGCGGCGACGGCGCGGCGGCCGCGCTCGCGACGGCGGCGGCGCCCGCACACACGACCACGGCGACGGTCGCGCGGATCCGGCCCATGTGGCGAGGGTACTCCGTCAGCACCCGGACGGCGATGTGTCACAAATCCGGACAACGCGCAACTCTCCGCCCGGATCGCGACGGTCGACGGGAGAGGAGAAGCGATGCGGCGCGTGCTCGTACCGGCAACCCTGCTGATGGTGCTCGGGGTGGTGACGGCCTATGCGGCCCTCGGCTCCGGCCGCTCGACGAGCACGGCGCGCGCCAGGCCACTGGCCGCGCTGACGCCGCTCCAGCAGCGGCTGCTCTCCGGCTTCGCGCGCTCGGCGGTCGAGCAGCGCGCGGCCGCGTTCGCCCCGGCGGCGCGCGCCCAAGGCGCGAGCGACAACCGCCGGTCGCAGGCCAACGGCTGCCCGGTCGACCACGGCTCCAACGTGCGCCTCAACCAGGACTGCCTGAACCTCACCGACCCCGACCTCCAGGGCCGCGGCCAGGCGCAGAAC
>JAICUS010000652.1 GCA_025935735.1 Solirubrobacteraceae bacterium
GCTGCTGCTCAAGAAGACGCTGCTGGCCCACCTGGGCTCCACCGCGGCGGCCTCCGGCGGGACCGCGGCCGCCTCGGGCGGCGCCGCGGCGGCGGGCTCGGCCGGCGCGGGCGCCGCGTTGCAGGTCGGGTTCGGCACGGTGGCCAGCAAGGCCGTGGCCGGGCTGGCCGCGGCGGCGATCGTCACCGCCGGCGCCGTCGAGGTCAACCACGCCGCGCAGCCGCGCGTCCACCCCGCGACGCACACGCTGGCCAGCGTCGCCCCGGCGCCGGCTCCGGCGGCCACCGCCGCGCCGACCACTGTGCCGGTCCCGGTCGCCTCGGCGCCGCAGCCCACCGCCTCGCGCCGGACGCACGCCAAGCCGGACGCGGACAAGGCCGACCCGAAGGCCACGGCGACCGCCACCGCCACCGCGGAGGACGTCGCCGCCAAGGCCACCGCGACCCCCACCGTCGGCCGCGGCGGCGACAGCACGTCGCTGCCGACCGACACCGAGGGCACCGCCCAGCCCGCCGGCGGGACGATCGTCACGGCGCCGGCGCCCACCACCACCCCGCCGCCCGGCCCGGTGCTGGCCGGCGTGCCGACCCAGCCGCCGCCGGTCACCGCGACCCCCGAGCCGACCGAATGGCCGACGCCCACGCCGACCGCGACGCCGACCCCGTCGCCCACGCCGACGGCGACCGCGACGCCCGAGCCGACGCCGACCGCCTCGCCGTCGCCGACCCCGACCGGGACTCCGCAGGGCTAGGGGTGCCCGACCGGCGGGTGCTCCTGCCGGGTGGCACCGCGAACGTCGCCGGTCGGGTGGGCCCCCGAGGGTTCTCAGTGGATCCGGGCGCCGAGCGGCACGTCCGCATCCGGCGCCAGCAGGATCACGCGGCCCTCCTCGTCGGAGGCGCCGAGGGTCAGCACCTCGGAGCGGACCGGGCCGATCTGGCGCGGCGGGAAGTTCACCACCGCCACGACGAGCCGGCCCTCGAGCTCCTCGCGGGCGTAGTTGGTGATCTGGGCGGAGGAGCGCTTGACCCCGATCTCTGGGCCGAAGTCGATGCGCAGCTTCCACGCGGGCTTGCGCGCCTCGGGGAAGTCCTCGACCTCCACGATCCGGCCGACGCGCATCTCCACGGCGAGGAACTGGTCGAAGTCGATCGTGCTCACGGCGCCCTCCCGGTGCCGAACATGAACGTGCGGTAGGGGTCGCGCAGCTCGCCGGCGTTGCCCACGTCGGTGTACTTCGTGTTGCCCCCGCGCGGCGTGCCGAGCATCAGCAGCCGCACGCCCACGCGGGAGCGCTTCCCGGGCTTGACGAGCATCACCAGCCGGCCCCACACCTTCGGCTTCTGGGAGACCCGGAACAGGATCTGATAGCCGGCGGCGGTGTTATCGCGCGCCTTGCCCTCCTCCAGCGGGACCATCCCGGGGATGCGGGCGCGCAGCGCGGTCAGCTCGGAGTCGGCGACCACCGGCAGGATGCCGCCCACGTTGCCCTTGTAGGCCGGCAGTTGCAGCGGCTCGACCACGAACAGGCTGATCAGCCGGCCGCGACCGCCGCGGTGCTCGAGGTGCAGCAGCTCGTCCGCCGGCGCGGGCGTCTCGCGCAGCACGCGCGGGTGGTAGAGGTTCCAGGTGACCGGCCGGTGCGCCACGACGTGCACGCCGTGCGGGCGGCTGGCGATGAACGCGGCCAGCGCGAGGACCGCCACGAGCGCGATCAGCCCGCCGGCCACCGCCCGCCGCAACCCTGGCCGCAGCGGCGCGAGCTCGTCGCGCAGCGTGGGACGGAACTCGGGGGCGACGGCCAAGCGGGAGAGTCTAGGCGGCGGCCGCAGCCAGCCCGATCGCCGCCAGGCGGCGCTCCAGCGCCTTCATCGCGAACGCCCGCGTCTCGCTCACCGACACGCCGAACAGCAGCGGCTCGTCGTCTCCGCCCTCGAACCACTTGGGCCGCAGGACGCCGTCCGCCGCGGGCGCGACCAGCGCGAGCGTGCGCCGGATCGTGTCCACGTGCGCCGGGTCGCGCCGCACCATGTCGCGCAGGAAGCGCGCGCCGAAGGCCACGTGGCGGTGCTCGTCGCGCGCCACTTTGGTGAACCCCTCCACGAAGGCCGGGAGCGTCCCGGCCTTCTCGTTGAAGTCGATGATGTAGTGCTGGCCGGTCAGCGCCAGCATGCCCTCGACGACCATGTGGTAGATCGTCACGGCCTCCACGAGCGTGGCCAGGTCCTCCGGCTCGCGCGCCAGCCGGTCCACGCGCGCGTGCAGCAGCTCGTCGAACAGCACGCCGAAGTCCGGGTTCAGGTGCTCGGACGTCTCGATCAGCCGGCCGTCGAGCGAGTCCGCCGCCAGCACGCCGACCTCGGAGTAGAAGCGGTCGAAGAACGCCACGTGGCGCGCCTCGTCGGCGATCTGCGTGCACAGGAAGATGCGCATGTCCTCGTCGGGCATCGCGCGCATCATCGGCCCCAGCTCGACCGCCACCCGCTGCTCGCCCACGAAGAACGCCGACAGCCCGTACATGCGCTGGAAGCGCTCCTCGGGCGGGATGCGCTCGTGCCAGTCGATGCGGTCCTGGGTGAAGTCGAGCGCCCCCACCGCCCAGTGCTGGCGCTCCCACAGCGAGTACAGCTCGCCGTAGCCGAGCAGCGGCATCTCGCGGTCGGAGACGGCGGGATCGCTCGTGGCCTGGAAGTCCGGCCGCTGCGTGCGTTCTGACATGGCGTCAGAAACTACCCTAGTTCCCGATCGAGAACAGCGCCTCCAGGTCGTGCTGGGAGAAGACCTCGAAGGCCACGAGCGTCTGCGTGCGCTGGATGCCCTCGATGTCGGCGAACCGCTGGGTGACCACCTGCGCGACCTCCTCCGGGTTGCGGACGCGCAGGACCGCCACGAAGTCCCAGTCGCCGGTCACGGAGTAGGCCTCGGCCACGCCCTCGACATCGGCCAGCCGGCCGCCCAGCGTGGAGATGGCCGAGCGGTCGGCGGTGATGAGGACGACGGCGTGGGTCATCGCAGCGTGTGGGTGTCGCCGGGCTCGAGCACCAGCACCTCGGAGAAGCCGGCGTTCTGGACGTCCTGCTTGAACGCCTGCGCGTCGGTCTCCACGGGCGGGAACGTGCCGTAGTGGATCGGGATCACCTGCGACGGGTTGATGA
>JAICUS010000806.1 GCA_025935735.1 Solirubrobacteraceae bacterium
CCAGCGCTCGCGCAGCGCGGACGCGCCCGAGCTGGTCTGCGAGGACCGCCTGGGCGGCGAGCTGCGGCCGTTCCAGCGGGCCGGCGTCCGCTACGCGCTGTGGTCGCGTCGGCTGTTCATCGCCGACGAGCAGGGGCTGGGGAAGACCGTCGAGGCGCTGGCGCTGCTCGAGGAGGACGACGCGTTCCCGGCGGTGGTCATCTGCCCGGCTTCGCTGAAGCTCAACTGGCAGCGGGAGATCGAGCGTTGGCTGCCGCACCGCTCGCTCCACGTCGTGGTCGGCACCGGCAAGGTCATCCCGAAGGCCGACATCACGGTGTTGAACTACGAGATCGTCCACGCACATCGCGAGCGCCTCTCCCTGTCGCGCCCGCGGGCGCTCATCCTGGACGAGTCGCACTATGTCAAGAACCCGGCGGCCAAGCGGACGCGGGCGGTCCGCCGGCTGGCCGAGAACCTGCCGGACGGCGCGCTGCGGCTCGCGCTGACCGGCACGCCGGTGATGAACCACCCCGACGAGCTGATCGCCCAGCTGCGCATCCTCGGCCGCCTGGAGGAGTTCGGCTCCGGCGCGCGGTTCAAGCGCCGCTTCCAGGGCGCCGGCGCGGAGGAGCGCATCCACTGGCACCTGCGCCGCACCTGCTTCGTCCGCCGCCTCAAGCGCGACGTGCTGCCCCAGCTGCCGGAGAAGCGCCAGGTGGTCGTGCCGGTCGGGCTGGACAACGAGACCGAGTACCGGCTGGCCGAGCGCGACGTGATCGCCTGGCTGCAGGAGCAGCCGCTGGAGCTGTCCGAGCTGGAGGCCAAGGTGGCGGCCACGCTGCGCGCCGAGCGCCTGGCCCAGCTCAACGCGCTCCGGCAGCTCGCCGCCCGCGGCAAGCTCGGCGCGGCGCTGGCCTGGATCGACGACTTCCTGGCCTCGGAGGAGCCGCTCGTCGTGTTCGCCACCCATCGCCAGGTGCAGGAGGCGATCGTCCACCGCTTCCCGGAGGCGCTGCACATCGTCGGCGCCGACGCCGTTCCAGCCCGCGACGCCGCCGTGCGCGCCTTCCAGGACCCCGACGGGCCGCAGCTGGTCGTCTGCTCCACCCGCGTCGCCGGCCAGGGGATCACGCTGACCCGCGCCTCCAACGTCGCCTTCCTCGACCTCGAGTGGAGCCCGGCGATGCACGACCAGGCCGAGGACCGCCTGCACCGCATCGGCCAGCGCGACGCCGTGACCGCCTGGTACCTGCTCGCCGCGGAGACGATCGACGAGTCGATGGCCGAGGTGCTGGCCCGCAAGCGCGGGATCGTCGGCGCGATCACCGACGGCCGGCGCGACGAGTCCGAGGCCGTGGTTCAGTCGGTGGTCAGGGCGCTGCGCGGCAAGCCGCTGCGCCGCCTGCGCGCCGTGGCGTAGCCGCGGACCACGCCCACGGTCAGCGCCAGGCCGCCGAGCACGAGCGCCGCGCCAGCCAGCTCGGCCGCGCCGGGCGCCTCGCCCAGCCACAGCCAGGCGGCGGCGATCCCCGCCACCGGCACGAGCAGCGTGAACGGCGCCACCGAGGACGCGGGGTGGCGGGCCATCAGCGCCGCCCAGATGCCGAACCCGCCGAACGTGGAGAGGATGACCACGTAGAGCAGGGCGGCGACCCCGCCGGCGGTGATCGTCACCGCGGAGAGGTCCTCGGTGAGCAGGCTGAGCCCGAGCAGCGGCAGCGGCGGGATCAGGCTCGCCCAGACGAGCAGGCCGAGCGCGTGCGGCGGGCGGGCGTGGCGGGTGATCACGTTGCCCACGCCCCAGGAGGCGGCGGCTCCGACGGTCACCGCGAGCGCTCCCAGCGGCACGCCCTGCGCGCGGCCGGCGGCGATCACGCCGATGCCCGCGAGCGCGAGCGCGCCGCCGAGGAGCTGGGAGCGCCCGGGCCGCTCGCCCAGCAGCGCCACCGCGCGGGCGACGGTGACCGCCGCCTGCAGCGGGAGCACGAGCGCGGCCAGCCCGGCCGGCATGCCGTGGGCCATGCCGAGGAACAGCAGCGCGAACTGGCCGGTGCACATGAAGACCCCGACGCCGGCCACGGAGCGCCACGGCACGCCGGGGCGGGGGACGAACGGCAGCGCCAGCGCGACCAGCGAGAAGCGCAGCGCGGCGAACAGCAGCGGCGGGAAGTGCTCCAGGCCGAC
>JAICUS010000346.1 GCA_025935735.1 Solirubrobacteraceae bacterium
ACACCACCAACTCGCGGCCGTCGTCGGTCGTCTTGAGGACCGACATGCGCTGGATGCTGCGCCGGGCGGCCAGCGCCCGCGCGACCTGCTGATTGCCGGCGGTCCGCTGGAGCGCCAGCAGGGTGGCGGTGCTGCCCGGCGCGGGCGGCTCGGGAGTGCGCGGCGCCGTGTGGCGCTCGCGCTCCTCCTCCACGGGCCCGGCCGCACGTTCGTGCAGGCTCACGGCGCGATCGTGCTCAGCGGTGCCGGCGCGGACAACACTGAGATTCCGGTGCGTGGGCCGAAGGGCCCCGCGCGGCATTGCGCCGCTTTGGGCGGCTGTCAGGACCCGAACGACGCTCGCCGTCGCGCTATGACATGAGGTCGTCGGCCATCGCCTCGAAGACCTGGACGTACGTGTCGACCGACGCGTCGTCGTGGGTCACCGAGAGCGTCCACTCCTCCTCGCGCCCGGGGGTCATGAAGATCCCGCGGTTCATGTTGTAGAGCCAGGCCAGCTCGGACAGCTCGGCGTCCTGGTTGGCCTTGAACGTCTCGTAGTCGACGACCTTGGCCGGGGAGAACGTCACGCAGCCCTTGGAGCCGACGCCGACGGCGTAGCCCGGGAGGTTGTGCTTGCGGATGACCGCCTCGCAGCCGGACAGGATGCGGTCGTTGAGCGCGTCCAGGTGCGCGTAGGCGTCGGGCGTGAGCACCTCGAGCAGGTTCGCCCGGCAGGCCGCCATGCCCAGCGGGTTGCCGTTGTAGGTGCCCACCTGGTAGACGCGCCCGTCCTCGACGGCGGCCATGACCTCCTCGGAGCCGCCGATCGCGCCGACGGGCGTGCCGCCGCCCAGCGCCTTGGCGAGCGTCACGAGGTCCGGCATGACGCCGAAGCGCTCGGTCGCGCCGCCCGCGGCGATGCACAGGCCGGTCTTGACCTCGTCGAAGATCAGCACGATCCCGTGGCGCCGGGTGATCTCCCGCACTTCCTCGAGGTAGCCGGGCTCCGGGAGCACGACCCCGAGGTTCATCATCGCCGCCTCCATGATCACGCAGGCCGGCTTGCGGCCCTCGTCGATCAGGCGCTCGATGCGGCGCTCCATCGCGCCGGCGTCGTTGAACGGCACGGCGATCGTCAGGTCCACGACGGCCTGCGGGATGCCGGCGCCGTAGGGCAGCGAGGCGAGGTTCTCGTGATCGCCGATCTTGTCGTACTCGACGCCGATCGACACCATCACGCCGTCGTGATGGCCGTGGTAGGAGCCGAAGATCTTCACGATCGTCTCGCGGCCGGTGAAGCCGCGGGCGATGCGGATGGCGTCCATCGTCGACTCCGAGCCGGAGTTCGTGTAGCGCCACTTCGGCAGGCCCCAGCGGCGGGCGAGCTCGTCGCCCACCACGATCGCGTCCTCGGTCGGCGCGGCGAAGTGCGTGCCGGAGGAGTAGCGGTCGGCGATGGCCTTCTCGATCGCCGGGTGGGCGTGGCCCTGGACCATCGAGCCGAAGCCGTTGTGGAAGTCGTACATCTCGTTGCCGTCCACGTCCCAGACCTTCGGGCCGGACCCGCGCTCGAGGTAGATCGGCCACGGGTCGCGGAGCTGGTAGGACGAGGCGACGCCGCCGGACAGGTGGACGCGCGCGCGCTCATACATCTGCTGCGACTTCTGCGTCGCGGCATTGAGCTGGGACTCCTCGCGCTCGATCAGCTCTGCGATGCGCTGGCGAGGGATCTGGACAGGCGATTCGATGGCCATGGTTATCCCGTTCCTCGGGTCGGTATCGGCCGCTGCGGCGTTGGCCGGGCCACGGCGGCGAGGTGCCCTGGAGCCTAGCCGGTCCCCGTCGGCTTCGCGGCGGCCTGCCGGGACCGGCGAACGGCTGCTGGGCAGGGGAAAGGTCGGCCTCGGGTTCGGGTGCGAGGGTCGAGTGTGCGCGTGATTCAGGTGTGTGAGGCCGAATCGATCACGTTCGACCGGGCTCGGGTTTGCTCAGGGTTTCGGGTGTAAAGTTCGTCGGACTATCCCCGCCTAACCCGACACGCGCCTCCGGCGGGCGCCGCCGAGCCGATCATCCGCGCACGGCGGCCAGGGCCCTCGCTCCCCTACCCAGCAGCAGTTCGCCGGCCCCGGCACGCCGCGACAAGGCCCCTTTCGCGGCGCCGCCGCCCCGGCGCGCTGCGACGAGCCCCTCTCGCGGCGCCGCCGGGCCGGTTGCTAGCCTGACCAGGCCGGGAAGTTCCAGACGGCCGCCGCGCGGCGGTCACGCATCCTTGCCCGCCGACCTCCTCATCGATGACCGCGACGGCCCGCGCGACGAGTGCGGCGTCTTCGGCATCGTCGCGCCCGGGCGCGACGTCGCCCGGCTGACCTACTTCGCGCTGTACGCGCTCCAGCACCGCGGCCAGGAGTCGGCGGGGATCGCCACCGCCCAGAACGGCCGCGTGATGACGATGCGCGACCAGGGGCTCGTCAACCAGGTCTTCGACGAGCAGAAGCTGCGCGCGCTGCAGGGCGAGATGGCGGTCGGCCATGTCCGCTACTCGACCACCGGGGCCAGCTCGTGGGAGAACTCGCAGCCGGTCTGGCGGGCCGACCGGCGCGAGGTGGCGCTCGCCCACAACGGCAACCTGGTCAACGCGGTCGAGCTGCACGGCGAGCTGCGCGGCCGCGGCGTCTCGTTCCGCTCGACGTCCGACTCCGAGATCATCGCCGCGCTGCTGTCCACGCACGAGGCGGAGACGCTGGAGGACGCGCTGGTCGACGTGCTCGGCCGGCTGGAGGGCGCGTTCTCGACGGTGGCGATGACCAAGGACCGGATCGTGGCGTTCCGCGACCCGCTCGGGCTGCGGCCGCTGTCGCTCGGGCTGCTCGACGAGGACGTCTACTGCGTGGCCTCGGAGACGTGCGCGTTCGACATCATCGGCGCGCGCTTCCTGCGCGACGTCCAGCCCGGCGAGGTCGTCTCGCTCGTGCCGGGCGGCATCCGCACGCGGCAGGCGGTCCCGTCGCCGCGGCGGGCGCTGTGCGTGTTCGAGCACATCTACTTCGCCCGGCCGGACTCGCGCCTCGGCGGCCAGCCGCTGCAGGTGGCGCGCGGCCGGATGGGGGAGATCCTCGCGCGCGAGGCGCCGGCGGACGCCGACCTGGTGATCCCGGTGCCCGACTCCGGCAACCCCGCGGCCCGCGGGTACGCGCGCGCGTCCGGGCTGCCGCAGGACGACGGCCTGATCAAGAACCGCTACGTGGCGCGGACGTTCATCCAGCCCGGCCAGGAGCTGCGCCGCCACGGCCTGCGGCTGAAGTTCAACCCGCTGCCCGAGGTGGTCGCCGGCAAGCGGCTCGTGGTGGTCGACGACTCGATCGTCCGCGGCTCCACGACGCGCCGGATCGTGCAGATGCTGCGCGACGCGGGCGCCGCCGAGGTCCACATGCGCATCTCCGCGCCGCCGATCCGCCACCCCTGCCACTACGGGATCGATATGTCCACGCGCGAGGAGATGATCGCCCACGGCCGCACCGAGGCCGAGGTGGCCGCCGAGCTGGGCGCCGACTCCTTGGCCTACCTCTCGCTCGGCGGCGTCTACGAGGCGATCTCCGGCACGCCCGACTCGCACTGCGACGCCTGCTTCTCCGGGGAGTATCCGCTCGCGGGGACCGCGTCGAAGGACGCGTTCGAGCTCCCGCTTGTGAGCAGCGCCACGCGCTGACTGCCACACCTTCGTCACAACTCTGTGCCGAAACTCCGGAGACGCCCGGGGGGCGTCCGGGGGCGGCGTTATGGTCGTCCGCCCCCATGGTCCTGGAGACGATGACCCTCCCCGGACTCGGCCGGCCGGAGCCGGAGCCGGTGGCGCGGGCGGCCGACGTGGACGGCGCGCTGGCCGAGCTGTTCGGCTTCCCGGGCTTCCGACCCGGGCAGCGGGAGGCGGTGGAGGCCGCGCGGGCCGGCCGCGACGTCCTGGTGGTGATGCCCACCGGCTCGGGCAAGTCGCTCTGCTACCAGCTGCCGGCGCTGATGCGGCGCGACCTCACGCTGGTCGTCTCGCCGCTGGTGTCCTTGATGCAGGATCAGGTGGAGGCGCTGGAGCGCGTGGCACCGGGGCGGGTGGCGCTGGTCAACGCGCAGCAGGCCTCGGTGGTCAACCGTCAGGCGGTGGACCGGGCGGTGTCCGGCCACGTCCGGCTGCTGTACGTGGCGCCTGAGCGGTTCGCCTCGCCCGGGTTCCTCGAGCGCTTGCGCGCCGCCCGGATCGGCCTGTTCGTGGTCGACGAGGCGCACTGCGTGTCCCAGTGGGGGCACGACTTCCGGCCCGAGTACTTCCGGCTGGCCGACGCCGCCCGCTGGCTGGGCGCGGAGGCGATCCTGGCGTCCACCGCGACCGCCACGCCGCAGGTGGCGGCGGACATCGTCGCCCGGCTGGGGCTGCGCGAGCCGGTGCGGGTGGCCACGGGGTTCGACCGGCCGAACCTCTCGTTCACGGTCGTGCCCTGCCCGAACAAGGAGGTGGTGCATCGGCGGATCGCCGCGGTGCTGGCCGACCCCGCGGCCCGCCCGGCGATCGTCTATGCCGGCACCCGCGCGGAGTGCGACCGGCTGGCGGGCCGCCTCGGCCGCGAGCTGTCGGTGGACGTGATCGCGTATCACGCGGGCCTGCCGCGGGACACGCGGGCGGAGGCCCAGCGGCGCTTCATGGCCGGCGACGCGCCCGTGGTCGTGGCCACGAACGCGTTCGGGATGGGCGTCGACAAGGCCGACGTGCGCACGGTCTGCCACGAGTCGGTGCCGTCGTCGGTCGAGGCCTACTACCAGGAGGCCGGCCGCGCGGGGCGCGACGGCAGGCCGGCGCGGGCGCTGCTGTTCGCCACGGGGCGCGACAAGGGCCTGCACGTGTTCTTCATCGAGCGCGCGGAGGTGGGCGACGACCTGCTCAACCGCGTGGCCGAGCGGATCGTGCGCGCGGCCGGCGCCGCTCGCGGCTCGGGCTCCGCCGCGGGCGAGGCCCCGCGCTACTCCGTCCCCCTCTACGAACTGGCCCGGGAGGGCGAGGAGGACGCCGTGCGGGCGGTCGTCGGACACCTCGCGCGGGCGGGCGTCGTCCAGCCGTCGCCGTCGGCGCCGGACCAGCTCGCCGGCCGCCTCGTCGGCGCCTGGGACCGGCGCGCGAAGGCGGCCTGCCGGTCCGCCGCCAAGGAGGGCACGCGCGTGCGCTGGGGGCAGTACCGGGCCGTCTGGTCGTGGGTGGAGGGCGAGCGCTGCCGGCGCGAGGGCATCCTGCGCCACTTCGGCGACCACACCCCGCCCGCGCCGCTCGGCGCCTGCTGCGACGTGTGCGACCCGTCGCTCGTCCCCGCCGCGCCCGCGCCGCCGCGCCAGCGCACGCTGGTCACGGGCGGCGACCTCGAGGGCTCGATCGTCGGGCTGGTGGCCGCCGCGCAGCCGCCGGTCGGCCGCACGCGGGCGGTGGAGATCCTGCGCGGGGGCGCGTCCCAGGTCGTCCGCAAGTACTCCTACGACGGGCTGCCGCAGTACGGCGCGTTCCGCGACCTGCGGGCCGAAGAGGTCCTGGGGCGCGTCGACGCCCTGCTGCAGGCCGGCCGGCTGCGCTCCACCGGCGGGCGCTTCCCGAAGCTGGAGGTGGTGTGAGCCTCCGTGTCGGGGTCCTCGCGTCCGGCGCCGGCACGAACCTCCAGGCGCTCCTCGATCGCGTTCACGGCCGCGAGGCGGAGGTCGTCGCGGTCGGCTCGGACAAGCCGGGCGCGCAGGCGCTGGGCCGCGCGGAGCGGGCCGGCGTGCCCGGCCGCGCCTTCCCGGCGGGCGAGTTCGCCGATCGCGCCGCGCGCGACGCCGCGATGGCGGGGTGGCTCGAGGCGCAGGGGGTCGAGCTCGTCGTCCTCGCGGGTTACATGCAGCTGCTCTCGCCCGGGTTCCTCGCCCGCTTCCCCCAGCGCGTCATCAACGTCCACCCGGCGCTGCTCCCCGCGTTCCCCGGCATCCGGGCGGTCGAGCAGGCGCTCGAGCACGGCGTGAAGGTGTTCGGCGTCACCGTCCACTTCGTCGACGAGGGCGTCGACACCGGGCCGATCATCGCCCAGCGCGCGGTCGCGCTGCCCGACGCCTCCGAGGCCGAGCAGGTGCGCGTCGCGCTGCGCCCGCTCGAGCACGAGCTGCTCACCGGAGCCGTGCGGCGGCTCGCCGCCGGCGCCGTCCGTCCCGACCCCGCCCATCCCCGCCGAGTCCTCGTCACCCCCGCGCTATGACCACAGACGCCATCCAGCCCGCGGCTCCCGCGCCGCTCCGCCAGGTATCTTCCGGCCCGATGGAGGCCATGGTGCAGCCGGGCGAGGTCCGCATCAGGCGGGCGCTGCTGTCGGTTTCCAACAAGACCGGCATTGCCGAGTTCGCCCGCGGGCTGGCGGAGGAGGGCGTCGAGCTCGTCTCCACCGGGGGCACGGCGGGCGCGCTGCTCGCGGCCGGCCTCCCCGTCCGGGCGATCGAGGAGTTCACCGGCTTCCCGGAGATCATGGGCGGGCGGGTCTAGACGCTGCACCCCAAGCGCTCCGGCGGGCTGCTCGCGCTGCGCGACGACGAGGAGCACATGGCCGCGGCGGCCGAGCACGAGGTCGAGTTCGTCGACCTGGTGTGCGTGAACCTGTACCC
>JAICUS010000837.1 GCA_025935735.1 Solirubrobacteraceae bacterium
CAGGCCCGCGTGCTCGAGGCGCTGCTGGAGCCGGTCCCGGCATGAGGATCTACGTCACCGGCGGCTCCGGGTTCGTCGGCTCGAACCTCGTGCACGTGCTCCGGCAGCACGGGACCGACGTGATCGCGCCCACGCACGCCGCGCTCGACCTGACCGACGCGCACGCCACGGCCCGCAGCATCGCGCAAACGACACCCGACGCGGTCGTCCACGCCGCCATCTGGAACGGCTTCGGCGACCTGCTGTCCGACCGCCGCCGCGCCTGGGAGAGCTTCGTCGGCGCGACCCGCAACGTGGTCGCCGCGGCCCGCGACGCGCACGTGATTCTGGTCTCCACCGACTGGGTGTTCGACGGCACGCAGCACGCAGCCAAGGAGGACGAGCCGCCGAACCCCGTGAACGCCTACGGTTTCCTCAAGGCCGCCTGCGAGCTCGTGGTCGCCGAACGCGGCGGCACGGTCGCCCGGATCGCCGGCGTCCAGGGCGTCCACCGCGCCCGGCCGCGCACGCCGCGCGCGCAGGACGCGGGCTTCGGCTATCTCGTCGCCTCGCTCGTTGAGGCCCTGCGCAGACGCGAGCGGTTCACGGTCTGGGACGGTCCCGGGATCAACGCGATCGCCACGCCCACGCTGGCCACCGACGCGGTCGAGATGATCCACCGGGCAATCGAGAAGCGGGTCACCGGCACGCTCCACTGCGTCGGCGCCGAGCCGATCCACCGCGCCGACCTCGCCCGCCGCGCGGTGCAGGCGTTCGACCTCGATCCCACGCTGCTCGCCACCGGTCCGCCGCCCCCCGGCGCGACCGGTCCGTACGACACGAGCTTGGACGGGACGTACACTGCGAAGGCGCTGGGCGTCGAGCTGCGCGGCGTGGACTCGCTGCTCTCCGAGCTCGGGGTCCAGCTGGAGGAGGCCGCATGTACGACGTGATCACGATGGGCCGGATCAGCGTGGACGTATACCCGCAGCAGGTCGGGGTGTCGCTGCGCGAGGTGACGTCGTTCGGCAAGTACATGGGCGGCAGCTCGACCAACGTCGCCGTCGCCGCCGCCCGCTACGGGCACCAAGTGGCCACGATCACGCGCACGGGCGCGGATCCCTTCGGCGAGTACCTGCACGACGCGCTGAAGGGCTTCGGGGTCGACGACCGCTACGTCACCGCCGTCCCCGGCCTGCCGACGCCGGTGACGTTCTGCGAGATCTTCCCGCCCGACGACTTCCCGCTGTACTTCTATCGCGAGCCGAAGGCGCCCGACCTGGAGATCCGGCCCGACGAGCTCGATCTGCAGGCCATCGGAGAAGCGAAGGTCTTCTGGGCCACGGTCACCGGGCTCTCGCAGGAGCCGTCGCGCACCGCCACGCTCCAGGCGCTGGCCGCCCGGGACGCGGGCTTCACCGTCCTCGACCTCGACTACCGGCCGATGTTCTGGGAGAGCCGGGACGAGGCGCGCCGCCACGTCCAGGAGGCGCTGCGCCACGTCAACGTCGCCGTCGGCAACCTCGACGAGTGGGACACGGCGGTCGGCACCCGCGACCCGAGGACCGCGGCGCAGACCCCCGGGCTCGACCTCGCGGTCGTCAAGCAGGGCCCGAAGGGCGTGCTCGCCCGCCGCGGCGACGAGTGGGCCGAGGCGCCGCCGGTGCCCGTCGAGGTGGTCAACGGGCTCGGCGCCGGCGACGCGTTCGGCGGCGCGCTGTGCCACGGGCTGCTGGCCGGCTGGCCTCTGGAGCGCACGATGCGCTTCGCCAACGCCGCGGGCGCGCTGGTGGCGAGCCGGCTCGCCTGCGCCGACGCGATGCCGTCCGAGGACGAGGTGGAGGAGCTGATGGGGGCGAGGGCATGAACTACACGCGGCTGCGCATCCTCGAGCTCGGCGCGGGCGCGAGCGAGCGCTTCGAGACCGGCGGCGACGAGCTGGTCGTGC
>JAICUS010000726.1 GCA_025935735.1 Solirubrobacteraceae bacterium
CAGGTTGAGCCGCAGTGGGCTCTCCCCGGCGGCGGCCGCCTCCTTGGAGTGGACGTCGACGCACCAGCCGCAGCCGTTGATCTGGCTGACGCGGAGCGAGACGAGGTTCTGCGTGGCCGCGGGCAGCGGCGACTGCGCGATCGCCAGGCTGACGTGGAAGATGCGCTTGGCGATCTTGGCGCCGAGCTCGTTTGAGAGCAGGTCGATTCGGGGTTCCATGGCCATCAGACGCCGGCGACCTGTGCCCCGTGACAGCGGCGTCAGCGGCCGTACGCGTGTGTCACAGGGCGGCTGGGACCGGTGTCATGTGGCCGTGGACTCCGCCACGGACACGTTCGTCGCCCACCGCGACCTGCTCTTCACCGTCGCCTACGAGATGCTCGGCTCCGCCGCCGACGCCGAGGACGTCGTGCAGGAGACCTGGCTGCGCTGGGCGGGCGTCGATATCTCCGCGGTGCGCGACCGGCGCGCCTACCTGGTCCGGATCGCCACCCGACAGGCGTTGAACCGGCTGCGCACGCTGCGCCGGCGCCGGGAGTCCTACTTCGGCCCGTGGCTGCCCGAGCCGCTGCTGACCGCGCCGGACGTGGCCGAGGACACCGACCTGGCCGACAGCGTCTCGATGGCCATGCTGCTCGTGCTGGAGACGCTGCAGCCGACCGAACGGGCGGTGTTCGTGCTGCGCGAGGTGTTCGACCTGGGCTACGACGAGATCGCCGCCGCCGTCGACAAGAGCCCGGCGGCCGTCCGCCAGATCGCGCACCGGGCGCGCGAGCACGTCGCCGCCCGCCGGCCGCGCGGGATCGTGTCCCCGTCCAAGACCCGCGAGGCGCTGGAGGCGTTGTCGCGCGCCGTGGAGACGGGCGATCCGCGGCGCCTGCTCGAGGTCCTCGCCCCGGACGTCGTCTTCCTCGGCGACGGCGGCGGGGTCGTGGCGGCCGCGCGGGCGCCGATCGTGGGAGCCGACAGGGTGGCCCACGTGCTCGGCCGCATCCCTCGCGCGGCGTCGCTGGAGCCGGCGCAGGTCAACGGGCACGCCGCGCTGCTCGTGCGGATCGGCGGCAAGGTCGACAGCGTCGTGACCGTGCGCGTCGAGGACGGCCGGATCGCGGGCTTGTACGCCGTGCGCAACCCCGAGAAGCTCTCCCGCATCGAGCGGGAGACCGTGGTCAGCCGCTGAGCGGAGGGGGTGGGATTCGAACCCACGGACCCGGTGGACCCGGGTCAACGGTTTTCAAGACCGCCGCATTCGTCCACTCTGCCACCCCTCCGAGTCGGGGACAGCCTACGCGCCGGTGGCCGGCTTGCGGGGGCGCGGCGGCCGGTGTGCTTCAGTGGGGCCGCCATGTCGTGGAGCGGACTCTTCGGCGGGTCTGGCCGTCGGCGCTCGCCCGCCGGCCGCCTGCGCCCGGGCGGCGACATCGCCGTCGATCTCGGCACGGCGAACACGGTCGTCTACGCGCGCGGGCGCGGGATCGTGCTCTCCGAGCCCTCGGTGGTGGCGATCGACCAGCGGACCGGCGAGGTCCACGCCGTCGGCTCCGACGCCCAGCGGATGATCGGCCGCACGCCGGCCACGATCTCCGCCGACCGGCCCCTGCGCCACGGCGTGATCGCCGACTTCGAGGTCACCGAGGCGATGCTGCGCCAGTTCCTCAGCAAGGTGCTGCACAGCCGCTTCTCCCGCCCGCGGATGGTCATCTGCGCCCCCTCGGGCATCACCGAGGTCGAGCGCCGGGCGGTCGAGGAGGCCACCTTGTCCGCGGGCGCGCGCGAGGTGCACCTGATCGAGGAGTCGCTGGCCGCGGCGATCGGCGCCGGGATCGACATCGGCGAGCCGGTCGGCCGGATGGTCGTCGACGTCGGCGGCGGCACGTCCGAGGTGGCCGTGATCTCCTTGGGTGGGCTGGTCGTCGCCCGCTCGCTGCGCGTCGGCGGCTACGACCTCGACGACGCGATCACCAACCACATCCGGCTCGAGCACCGGATGGCGATCGGCTCGCAGAGCGCCGAGGCGATCAAGCTCGCCGCGGGCTCGGCCGCCGCGCTGCGCGAGGAGATCGAGACCTCCATCCGCGGCCGGGATCTGGCCAGCGGGTTGCCGCGCGAGCTGGTGCTCTCCTCCGAGGAGGTCCGCTTCGCCGTCGCCCAGCCGCTCACCGAGATCATGGCCGCGATCCACTCGACGCTGGAGGAGACGCCGCCCGAGCTCGCCGCGGACATCACCACCGAGGGCATCCTGCTGGCCGGCGGCGGCTCTCTGCTGCGCGGCTTCGAGACCCGCGTGGCCCACGAGACCGGCATGCCGGTCCGCCTGGCCGAGGACCCGCTGACCTGCGTGGCCACCGGCGCAGGCATGTCCCTCGAGGAGCTCGACACCCTCCCGCGCGGCCGCCGCAACCGCACGGACTGAAGCTCCGGCCTCTACACTCGGGGCACCCGGAGAGGTGGCCGAGTGGCTGAAGGCACTCGCCTGCTAAGCGAGTATGGGGGGACAACCTCCATCGCGGGTTCGAATCCCGCCCTCTCCGCTCCGGCGGGCTAGACTCGTCGGCCGCACTCCACTTGCGCCCGTAGCTCAGCTGGATAGAGCGTCGGTCTACGGAACCGAAGGTCAGAGGTTCGAATCCTCTCGGGCGCGCCTCGAAAAGCCCTGCTC
>JAICUS010000512.1 GCA_025935735.1 Solirubrobacteraceae bacterium
CGCCCGCTGGCTCCCCGACTTCTGGGTGAGCGACGCCGACGGCACGGCCGCGCGGGCGGGCGAGCTCGGCGGCGCGCAGCTGGCCGGCCCGTTCGACACGCCGATGAGCCGCACGGCCATGCTCGCCGACCCGTTCGGCGCGGAGTTCACCGTGACCCAGATGCGGCTGGAGCACTGAGCCCCAGCCGCGCGCGGCGGCCGGCTAGCCGCCGTTGCTGCCCGTGCCGTACGAGTCGGTCGAGCTGCCGGTCCCGTACGAGTCGGTCGAGGAGCCCGTGCCGTAGGAATCGGTCGAGCTGCCGGTCCCGTAGGAGTCGGTCGAGCTGCCGGTCCCGTAGGAGTCCGTGGAGCTGCCCGTGCCGTAGGAGTCGGTCGAGCTGCCGGTCCCGTAGGAGTCCGTGGAGCTGCCCGTGCCGTAGGAGTCAGTCGAGCCATCGCCCGCCGGCGGCGTCGTGGTGACGGTGTATCCGCCGATCGTCGTGTCGTCGGCCTTGGCGGGCGCCGTCCAGGCGGCGAAGCCGGCCGCCACGATGACGGCCGCCGCGAGCCGGCGGAGCGACGTAGGACCGAGGGCGATGCGCGCGTTCAACTGGGAATCCCTTCCGATGGACCTGGGAGCGAAAGTTCGGGGCTCGACAGCAGGGTAGCCGCTGTCGATACGAGTTACATCGTCACACTAGTGGCTGGAGCGAGCCCTTGGAAGGACCCACGTCATCCTACAGCCGCGGCGGTCCGCGCGCGGACCGTCTTCTGGAGTTCTGGCGCCCGTACCAATCCCGCCGCCTGAGCCGGCGCGAGATCTGGGTGCAGGGACTCGCCGCTATCGCGTTCCTGGTCGCCGCCACCGCGCTTGCGGTCGTCGGGACGTCCGAGCGCTCGATGAATGTTGGATTGGCCGCCGTCATGGTGCTGACGTATGCGTTCGCCTCGCGCGTGCGCCTCTACCTCGGCATGGGCTACGCGATGCCGAACCAGTTCGTGCTGGTGCCGATGCTCTACCTGCTGCCGGCCGACGGCGTCCCGCTGCTGGTCGCCGGCACGCTCGCCGGCACGTCGGTGCTCGACAGCCTGCTCGGCCGCGCGCACCCCGAGCGCATCCTCACCGCGGTGGCCGACGCCTGGCACGTACTGGGCGGTGCGCTGGTGTTCGTGCTCGCCTCCGAGCCGGATCCGACGCTCTCGTCCTGGTACTGGCTCGCCGCCGCCCTGGCCGCCCAGTGCGCGATCGACCTGGTGGTGTCGACGATCCGCGAGCGCCTCGGCCGCGGCATCCCGCCCGCCGACGTCGCCCGCGTGATCCTCTCGGTCTATCGCGTCGACCTGGCGCTGACCCCGATCGGCCTGGCCGTGGCCATCGCCGCCCGCGACACGCCCTACGCCGTGCTGCTCGGCCTGCCGCTGCTCGCGCTGCTGGCCGCGCTGGCCATCGACCGGCGCACCCGCATCGAGGAGGCCGTCCGGCGCGGCGACCAGCTGGCCGAGCAGAACGCGCGCCTGGACCGCACGATCCGCCGCATCGGCGAGTCGTTCGCCTCCAAGCCCGACCGGACCGCGCTGGTGGACCTCGTGCTGCGCACGGCCGGCGAGGCGCTGGAGGCCCAGCACGGCCGGGCCACGTTCGGCGAGAGCGCGATCGAGTGGCAGGCCGAGGAGGCGCTCGACCCGCCGCGGATCGCCCTCGCCGCCGCCGAGCACCACGCCGCGCGCGACGGCCGCCTGCGGATCGCGGACGACGGCGTCTACGCCGCCATGGCGCATCCCGTCCAGCCGAGCGAGCAGGACGGCGGCATGCTGTGCATCGCCCGCCGCGACCGGCCGTTCACCGCGGCCGAGCAGGGCCTGTTCGGCTACCTGGCCCAGCAGGCCGCCGTGGCGATCGAGAACGTCGCCCTGCACGACCTGCTGCAGCGCCAGGCCACCGTCGACGAGCTGACCAGCCTGGCCAACCACCGCCGCTTCCGCGACGTGCTCGACTTCGAGTTCAAGCGCATGCGGCGCACGCACCGCCCGCTCGCGCTCGTGCTGTTCGACATCGACGACTTCAAGTCGGTCAACGACACCTACGGCCACCCGCAGGGCGACCGCGTGCTGCAGCTCGTGTCGAAGGTGATGCGCGACGCCTGCCGCAGCACCGACCATCCGGCGCGCTACGGCGGCGAGGAGCTCGCGCTGGTCCTGCCGGAGACCGACCTCGAGGGCGGCTTCACCATCGCCGAGGCGATCCGCCGCGGCGTCGAGGCGCTGGAGATCCCGCTGGAGGACGGCAAGGCGCTGCGGCTGACCATCAGCGCCGGCGTCAGCGCGCTGGACCGCTTCACGGTCGACCCGGCGGCGCTCATCCAGGCGAGCGACACGGCGCTCTACGAGGCCAAGCGCGCCGGCAAGAACCGCACGATGCGGGGCAAGCCGGCGGCCGTGGCCTCGTAGGGACACCCTGGGGAGAGAGGGGGCCGCCGCCGGCGGGGCACGGGTTCTCGCCGGCGACGGCCTCCGGGAGGATCGACGCGGTTCAGGACCGGAGCGTCATCCCACGAACAATCTGTCGCACTCCGGGTCCGAGCCGCAATGCGACTTTGGTCTGCCCGGAAGCTCTCACGAGAACAGGCCACGGCGCTCGGCCCACAGCGCGGCCTGGGTGCGGTCGGTCACGTCCAGCACGCGGAAGATCCGGGTCAGGTGCGCCTTGACCGTCTTCTCGCTGATGCCCAGCCGGCGGGCGATGAGCTTGTTCGCCATCCCCTCGACGAGCAGCGCCAGCACCTCGCGCTCGCGGGCGGACAGGCCCTCCAGCGGGTCGGGCTCGCGCCGGGCGGCCAGCACGGTGCGGGCCGCCCGCGGGTCGAGCGGGGACTCGCCGCGGGCCGCGGCCCGGATGCCCTCGGCCACCTCGTCGGAGGAGACGTCCTTGAGCAGGTAGCCGCAGGCCCCGGCCTCCAGCGCGCCCATGATCCGGGGGCGGTCCGAGAACGACGTGAGCACGAGCACTGCCGTCTCCGGCCGCTCCTCGAGGATGCGCTTGGTCGCCTGGATGCCGTCCAGACGCGGCATCTCCAGGTCCATCAGCACCACGTCCGGCCGCAGCGCCCGGGCGCGGTCCACTGCCTGCTCGCCGTCGGCCGCCACGCCGGCCAGCTCGACGTCCGGCAGCGCCTCGATGAGCCGCCCCAGGCCGTCGCGGATGACGCCGTGGTCGTCGGCCAGCAGCACCTTGATCACGCTCTTACCTCCATCTCCACGGTCGTCCCTTCGCCGGGCGCGGAGTGCACGTCGAGCGTGCCGTCCGCCTCGCGCACCAGGCTCTCCAGCAGCGTCAGCCCCACGTGGCCGGCCTCGCCGCGGCGGTCGCGCTCGTCCTGCGCGAAGCCCCGGCCGTCGTCGGCCACCACGAGCCGGGTCGTCTCCGGCGTGGGATGGCTGACCGCGACCCGCACGCGGCTCGCGCCCGAGTGCTCCTGCACGTTGCGCACGGCCTCGCGCGCCACGCGATAGACGAGCGCGTCGGGGCCGGGCCGGCCGTCCTCGACCTCCAGCTCGGTGGCCATGCCCTCGGCCTGGAGCGGGCTCAGCAGGTCGTGCAGCGCGGCCTCCAGGCCGGTCGACTCGAGGCTCGGCGGGTGGATGGCCACCAGCAGCGTGCGCATCTCGCGCACGCCGGCGCGCAGGCGGGCGATCGCGTCCTGCAGCGCGGCCGCCTCGTGCTCGGCGCCGCGCTTGACGGCGTCCTCGGCCACCGGCGCGAGCCCGAACGCCACGCCGGCCAGGTCTTGGACGACGCCGTCGTGGAGGTCGGAGGCGATCCGCCGGCGCTCGCGCGTGGAGGCCTCGATCGCGTTGCTCAGCAGCCGCTCGCGCTCCGCGTGGCCGCGCTGCAGCCGCCGGGCGAGCCGGGCGACGAGCGGCAGCTGGAAGAGCAGCAGAACCAGCAGGCCGAGCAGCAGCGGCGGAGCGAGCCGGCGCAGCAGGTCGGCCGCGCTGGCGCTGACCGAGCCGAAGCGCTGGTAGATCTCGAACAGGACCGGCGTGCCGCCGGGCGTGCGGATCGGCACGTGGGCCTCCAGCAGCTTGCCGAAGCGGCGCTCGAAGCGGTTCTCGGGCTTGGTCAAGTCGGAGATCTCGGCGTCGGCGCCGCCGGTCTCGAACAGCTCCTGCTCCTCGTCGCCCAGCCCGAAGCGGTCGCCGACCAGCCGCGGCTCGTCCGAGTAGAGGATCCGCCCGTCGCGCGACCACACCTTCACGCGCACGATCGAGCGGTCGCTCTTGACCTGGGTGCGCACGATGCGGTCGAGCCGGGCGAGCGCGTTCGGGTCCTCGCGCAGCACGCCGTCCTGGAGGCCGGCCGCGGCCACGAGCCGGCCGTCGAGCTTGACCTGCGTGCGCGTGTCGCGCTCGGAGTTGGCGATGGTCACCGAGCGCAGCGCGAAGAACAGCCCCACGACGACGACG
>JAICUS010000188.1 GCA_025935735.1 Solirubrobacteraceae bacterium
GGCCGCCGGCGCCGCCGTTGACGACCTCCCCGTCAAGCGTGCGACCCGTGACGGCGCTGACCGGATTGTCGAACACCTCCGGCCCACCGGCCGCCAGGGCCGGAGTGCTCACCGCGCCGCCGCCGCCGCAGTCGGGCTGAGAGCCGCCGGGGCCGCCCAGCGAGTTCCCCATCGACCCGAAGTCGCCCTCGCAGGAGTTGCCGCCGCCGTGGCCCGAGCCACCGAGCGTGTGCGCGGAGAGACCGATGGCCCCGAAGCCCTGGTTGCCCGGGTTGCCGTCGCGGCCGATGTGCGACCCGTCGCCCAGCGTGAGCGTCCCGGACACGAACAGGCGGTAGCCGTTGGTGTTCAGGTCCGCGCCCGCCGGCAGGGTGAGATCGTGGAAGTAGGCGTCGCCGAAGAGGATCGAGGAAGAGCCGAGCACGGGATCGTTCGTGCCGACGCCGAAGAAGCCGTTCAGGCCGACGCCGGGCGCGCCGGGCAGGCCGGTCCGCCCCGTCGCCCCCGTGTCGCCCTTCGGGCCCGTAGCCCCGGTGTCGCCCTTTGGGCCCGCCGGCCCGGTGTCGCCCTTCGCGCCCGCGGGGCCGGTGTCGCCCTTCGGGCCCTGTGCGCCGGGCGTCCCGCGGACGTCGCCCTGGATGGTCTTCGGGATCACGCCGCGGGCAAGGTCGCGCGCTCGCAGCGAGTGGTCTTTCACCTTGGCGGAGGTGACCGCGCCCTTGCGCAGTTGTCTGCTGCCGACGCTGTTGCGCGGCAGCGTGGCCGCCGCGTAGGCGCCGCCGCCGAGGGCGATGAACAGCGCAAGCGCCGATGTGACGTTCGCGAACGACAGGTGCCTGCGCATTTTGAATCCCTTCTCCGGGCGGGGCGGGGCGCGACCGTACCCGGCACCGGCTCGCCACGGCAAGCGCCGTTGCGCGCCGGATGACAAGTGCCGTCGCTTCAGGCGGGGTCGAGCGCGGCCGTCGCCTCACGGGCCGCGTCGGCCAGCCGCGCGCCTCCGTGCTCGGCGTACAGCGCGCCGAGGCCGTCGCGCAGCAGCTCGCGCGCGAGGGCGACGCCGCGGGCCTCGACCGCGCCGCGCCGCTGCAGCCGCTCGGCCAGCGCGATCAGCTCCGGCGCCGCGTGCGCCACCTGGAGGCCGCGCGGCCACGCCGGCGCCGTGGAGCGCCCCTGCGTGGCGTCGACCATGCCGACCAGCGTGCGGGCGATCCGCCGCCGCGTGGCCGGCGCGATCAGCCGGCGCGCATGGAGCATCAGCGCCACCTCGGCCTCCGGCGCCACGCCGGCGGCCAGCGCCTCGTCCAGCTCCGCGCCGTGGAGCCGCGCGGCGACCCGCTCGCGCCAGCTCACCTCGCGTAGGACGGCCCCGGGTCGGGTGGGATCGATCTCGAGCAGCGCGACGGTCATAGGGGCGAGTGTGCCGCTACGGCACCCTCGCCCACATCAGGCATCCGCCCCGACTTACGCCTTACCAGTGCTGGTGGCGTCCCCCCACCGCGAACAGCAGGAACTGCGTGAACTGGCTCGCGGCGAAGTTGTTGTCGCTGACCAGCACGAGCGACTGGCGGCCGTCGGGCAGCCGCGGGCCGAACGTGATCCCCTCGACGTTGTCCAGCGGGATGCCGAGGTCGTCGAGATTGAGGATCAGCCGCTTGCGGGCGAAGCGGACCCGGTCGAGCTTGCGGGCCAGGCTGAACGCGCCATTGACGTTCGTCGCGCCGTCCAGCGAGACCGCGTAGAGCTTGATCTTGTTGCCGGTGCCCGGCGCGCCGACCGAGAACGAGCGCTCCATGAGGATCAGGTGGTCGTCGTCGAGCGGCAGGATGTCGTCGATGCCATTGACCGAGAACTGCGTCGCCGGGACCGGCGGCTCGGCCACGGGGTCGGTCTCGTAGACGAACTGGCGGTCGAGCCGGCCGCTGCGCAGGTCGTAGCGCATGATCCGCGAGGGGCTGCCGTTGGCGATCGTCGCCGCCGGGCCGTCCTGGTAGAGCGCGTTCTCCGTGGCGGTGAAGACGTGGCGGCAGTCCGGCGTGACGCCGGCGGTCTCGAACGCCAGGTTCGGCCGCACGCCGCTCGACTTGTCGGCGGTCGGCAGGAAGGGCGAGGGAACGTCGAAGTCGCGCAGGAAGCGGCCCCCGAGCGTGTACTGGCGCACGAACGGCGCGATCAGCCGGTCGCTGAAGCCCTCGGAGGTGATCACGAGCCGGCGGTCGCAGGTGAGCCCGAGTCCCTCGGGGTCCAGGCTCTGCGGCGGGTAGGGGTTGCCGTCGGGCGCGAGCAGCGTGGTGACGTCGCGGAAGCTGACGTCCGAGTCGTCCAGCGTGCCGTGGCGCAGATCGAGGGCGATCGTGTAGTAGCGCGCGGGCTGGAACTGGCTCGGGTCGTCGGAGATCGAGTAGTAGACGCCGCGGGCGCGGTCATAGGCGATCGACGACAGGCCGCCGACCGTGGTGCCCTGGAACATCGTCCCGGTCGGGACGATCGCCTGCCCGCGGAAGTCCAGGTGCGGGAACGCACCGCCGTGGGCCAGCGCCGGCGTCGCGGTCAGCCCGAGCGCGAGCGCGGCGACGACGGCGACGAGGCTTCTTCTCATGCTCCCCCTCCTCGATGGACCCGCCGATCCTATAGACCTGGCCGAATGAGGAGTTGACCCGCTTAACGGTGCGGTAAAGGATGCGCCCGCAACCATATGAACCCGCCCCGCCTCCATGTCCGCGGGCGACTCGTGCTCGCGGCCACGCTGGCTTGCGCGTTCGCCCTGCCCTCCCCCGCCCTCGCCGCCAGGCCGCGCCCGAACCTGGTCGTGGCCAAGCTCCACGTGCCGGCGACGCTCACCCGCGGCGCCACCGCCTCCGCGTCCGACACGACCGCCGACAAGGGCCGGGCCAAGGCGGGGAAGTCGGTCACCGTCTACCTGCTGTCGGCCAACGCGAAGCGCGACAGGCACGACCTCGTGCTGGGCAAGCGGACCGTGGGCGCGCTGAAGCCGCGCCAGAAGAAGGCCGGCAGGGTGAAGCTCGCGGTCCCCGCCGGCGCCCCGGTCGGCCCCACCTTCGTGCTGGCCTGCGCGGACGGGACGGGCAAGGTCAAGGAGTCCAAGGAGTCCGACAACTGCAAGCGCTCGCCGCGGGTGACCGTGGTGGCGGGCGCGTTCGGCCAGCCGGCGCCCACGCCCACGCCGGGCACGCCCACGCCGCTGCCGGCCGCGCCGGCCGCGACGCCCACCGCCACCCCGACGGCCACGCCCACGGCCACCCCGACCGCCACGCCCACGGCCACGCCGACCGCCACGCCCGGCGGCCCCGTCGACACCACGCCGCCGCCGCCCGCCCAGGACGTCGCGCCGCCCATCCCGGCCGGCGACGCCCAGCCGCTGGCCGACACGACGAAGTTCCTCTACAGTGGCGCCAGCCCGACCCAGCGCGACGTCGATCCCGGGGCGATCAAGGCCACCCGCGCCGCCGTCGTCCGCGGCCGCGTGCTCGATGCCGACGGGCACCCGCTCGCCGGCGTCGTCGTGCGCCCGCTCGACCACGCGGAGCTCGGCTACACCGCCACCCGCGCCGACGGCAGCTACGACATCGCGGTCAACGGCGGCGGCGACCTCACGCTCGACTTCGCCAAGGACGGCTTCCTCGAGCTCCAGCGCGGCGAGACGATCCCCTGGCAGGACTTCACCGACCTGCCGGACGTGACGCTGACCCCGCTCGACGGCCACGTCAACCCGATCGCCGGCGACGCCGGCGCCGTCCAGGTCGCGCAGGGCGCGCAGGTGACCGACGGCGACGGCACCCGCCGGGCGACGCTGATGTTCGACCCCGGCACCGACGCGACGATGACGCTGCCCGACGGCACGACCAAGGCCTTGAGCGACATGCACGTGCGCGCCACCGAGTTCACCGTGGGCGACGACGGCCTCTCGCAGATGCCGGGCGAGCTGCCGGACACGAGCGCCTACACCTACGCCGTCGACTACACCGTCGACGAGGCCGACAAGGCCGACGCCACCAAGGTCAGCTTCGACAAGCCGGTGGCCACCTACGTCGACGACTTCCTCGGCTTCCCGGCCGGCACGCCCGTCCCCGCCGCCTACTACGACACCGCCAAGGCCGCCTGGGTGCCCGCCGACAACGGCGTCGTCATCCAGGTCCTCTCCGTCGCCGGCGGGACCGCGACCCTCGACGTCGACGGCGACGGCCAGGCCGACGGCGGCGACAAGCTGGCCGCGCTGGGGATCGACGCGGCCGAGCTGCAGAAGCTGGCCGCGGAATACCCCGCGGGCAAGATGCTCTGGCGCGTCCCGGTCACCCACTTCACGGCCTGGGACTACAACTGGCCCTACGGCTGCGAGGCGAGCTGCCCGCCGCCCCACAACCCCGAGCCGCCGCCGCCCTACTGCAAGGAGTGCCACGCCAAGGGCTCCATCGTCGGCGAGCTCAACCAGACGCTGGGCGAGGCCGTCCAGGTCCCCGGCACGAACTTCACGCTGCACTACACGACCGAGCGCGCGCCCGGCTACAAGGAGTCGCGCACGCTGCGCATCCCGGTGACCGGCGGCTCGGTGCCCGGCCTGCTGCGCGGAGTCAACCTCACCGTCACCGTCGCGGGGCAGGAGTACCACCGCTCGTTCGGTCCGCAGGCCAACCTCACTGACACGTTCACGTGGGACGGCAAGGACGCCTACGGGCGCCCGGTCGACGGCCAGCAGATGGCCACGGTGAGCATCGGCTACGTCTACGACGCCGTCTACCTGGAGCCGGTGCGCTTCCAGCGCTCGTTCGCCCAGTTCGGCAACTCGCCGCTCAGCGCCGACCACGCGCGCCAGCAGTTCAGCGTCTCCCAGAGCTACCAGCGGCCGCTGGGCGGGATGAGCGCGACCTCCGACGGGCTCGGCGGCTGGACGCTCGACGTCCACCAGGCCTATGACCCGCAGGGCAAGGAGCTGTGGCTGGGCGACGGCACCGAGCGCAGCTCGGAGGCGCTGAAGGCCGAGATCCACACCGTGGCCGGCTTCGACTTCTCCGCCTTCTACAACGGCGGCGAGCCGACCGAGGCCCAGCTGGACGACCCCGGCCGCGTGCGCGGCGTGGCGGCCGCGCCCGACGGCTCGGTCTACCTGGCCGAGACGTCGCGCAACCGCGTCGTCAAGGTGACCCCGGCCGGCGACGTGGTCGACGTGGCCGGCGGCGGCGACCCGGACGACGGGGTGGGCGACGGCCTCCCCGCCACCCAGGCGCGGCTCTCCGGCCCGAGCGACGTGGCGCTGGCCGCCGACGGGACGCTCTACGTCTCCGACACCGGCAACGCCCGCGTCCGCGCGGTGGGGACGGACGGGCGCATCCGCACCGTGGCCGGCGGCGGCCGGCCGGGCGAGCTGGGCGACGACGGCCCGGCCGCCCAAGCCACGCTCGACTCGCCGCGGGGGATCGCGCTGGCCTCCGACGGGACGCTGTACATCGCCGACTCCGGACACGGCAGCGTGCGCCGGGTCACCCCGGACGGCCACGTCAACTCGGCGGCCACCGCGCTCGAGGAGCCCGTGGACGTCGCGGCCGGCCCCGACGGCACGCTCTACATCGCCGACGCCACCGCGCACCGCGTGCTCGCGGTGGCGCCCGACGGGACGAGCTCGACGCTGGCCGGCGACGGCGACCCGGGCGCCTCGGGCGACGGCGGCCCGGCCACCGACGCGGCCATCGGCGATCCGTACGGCGTGACCGTGTCCCGCCAGGGCGTCGTCTACGTGTCCGACCGCGCGCACCACCAGGTCCGGCGCGTCGACGCGCAGGGCGTCATCAGCCGCTACGCGGGCACCGGCACGGCCGGCCGCGACGGCGCGGGCGGCGCGCCGGGTGCGGCCCAGCTGCAGTTCCCGGAGGGCCTGAGCGTCGGCCCGGACGGCGCGCTGTACATCGCCGACACCGGCAACCACCTGGTCGAGCGGGCGGCGCCGAGCCTGCCCGGCTTCACCGACGCCGGCTTCAGCATCCCCTCCGACGACGGCGAGCAGGTCTACGTGTTCGACTCCAACGGCCGCCAGCAATACACGCTGGACGGCTGGACCGGAAAGCCGCTGCTGACGTTCGCCTACGACCAGAAGGGCCGGCTCGCGACGGTCACCGACGGCGACGGCAACGTCACGGCGATCCAGCGCGCGGCCGACGGCACGCCGACGGCGATCGTGGCCGACGGCGAGACGACGCAGTTGACCGTCGACGGCGCCGGGCGCCTGGCCTCGATCCGGGCCCCCGGCGGCGCCGGGTGGCAGATGACCTACACCGGCGACGGGCTGCTGGAGAGCTTCACCACCCCGACGGGCGACACCTCGCGCTTCGAGTACGACGCGCTCGGCCGGCTGGCCAAGGACACCAACCCGCTCGGCCACGCGACGACGTTCGCCCGCAGCGAGCTGGGCGACGGCATGCAGGTCACCGCGACCTCGCCGCTCGGGCTGGTCACCCGCTACGAGGCGCACCGCTCGTCCGACGGCACGACGACGATGACCGGTACCGGGCCCGGCGGGCTGAGCACGTCGAGCGTCGAGCGCCCCGACGGCACGTCGGTCACCACGGCGCCGGACGGCTCGACCGCGACGGTCGAGCTCAAGCCCGACCCGCGCTGGGGCATGCTCGCGCCCTACGAGTCGAAGGTGACCGTGAAGACGCCCGCCGGACGGACGCGCACGGTGGAGCAGGACCGCCGGGCCACGCTCACCCAGGCCGGCGACCCGTTCTCCATCGGCCAGCTCGAGCTCGACGGCACGGTGGACGGCCAGGGCACGTCGCGCCTCGTCTACGACGGCGCCACCCGCACGGCCACGCTGACCTCGGCCGAGGACCGCAAGCTCACCACGGTCTACGACGCCACCCGGCGGCCGGTGTCCCAGGCGCTGGACGGCGCGGCCACGCCGGTGACGATCGACCGCGACACGCACGGGCGGACGACCAAGGTCACCCAGGGCCCGCGGTCGGTGACCTACCACTACGACGACGCCGGGCACCCGCTGCGGATCACCTCCGAGACCGACGCCGCGGGCCACACGACCGCGCTGCGCTACAGCGCGGCGGGCCGGGTCGACCAGGTCACGCTGCCGGGCGGGCAGAAGATCGGCACGCCGACCGACGCCGCCGGCCGCACGTCCGGCTACGGCATGCCGGGCGGCGGCACCTGGACGGTCGGCCGCGACAAGGCGGGCCAGGTGACCGCGCTCGGGCTGCCCGGCGGCGGCGCCTACACCGGCACCTACGACGACGACGGCGACCCGCTGACGCTCACGCTCCCCGGCGGCCGCACCGCCACCGCGAGCTACGACGCCGGCGGCCGGCTGAGCTCGGTGGTGACCAGGGACGGCGGCGCGACCGACGGCGAGACCGAGCTGCACTACGCGCCGGGCGATGCCACCGACCGCGTCACCCAGGCGGTCCGCCGCACGGGCGGCCACGCCGACGAGCGCGACCAGACGTGGGACGGCCCGCTGCTCACCGGCTACGCCGCCGGCGACGAGGGCGCCGCCCCGGAGGGCGCCTACGCCTACGCGTTCGACGACGCGCTCGCACTCGAGTCGCTGGACCTGACCGTGGGCGGCACGACCTACCAGACCGACCTGCAGCGCGACCAGGACGGCATGGTCACGCAGCTCGGGCCGTTCACGCTCGAGCGCGACGCCGCCGGCGGCCAGGTGTCGAAGATCACCAACGACGGCGGCGCGCTGAACGAGACGCTGACCTACGACGACGAGGCCGGCGGCAAGACCCGCACGCTCTCGGTCAACGGCCACCAGGCGTACGCCGCGAGCTACGCCTACGACGACTCCGGCCGGCTCTCGCAGAAGGTCGAGACGATCGCCGGCACAGACCACACCTACGCCTACGGCTATGACGCCGACGGCCGGCTGACCTCGGTCGAGCGCGACGGCACGGAGATCGAGCGCTACGGCTACGACGCGGACGGCAACCGCACCTCGCCGTCGGCCACCTACGACGCGCAGGACCGCCTCCAGCAGCTCGGCGGCACGGCCTACACATTCGACGCCGACGGGATGCTCAGCGCCCGCGGCAACGACCGCTTCCACTTCTCCTCCAAGGGCGAGCTGCAGAGCGCGACGGCCGGCGGCACGACGGTGTCCTACGCCTACGACTCCAGCGGCCGGCGGACGGCGCGCTTCGTGGGCGGGCAGCGCACCGACTACTTCTACGGCGACCCCGACCGGCCGTTCCTGGTCACCGCGTCCCGCGCCCCGGACGGGACGGTCACGCTCTACTACTACGACGCGGACGACCTGCTGTTCGCGCTCCAGCGCGGCGCGCAGCGCTACTTCGTGGCCACCGACCAGGTGGGCACGCCGCGGGTGGTCACCGACGCGTCGGGCGCCGTGGTGGAGACCCGCGACTACGACGCCTACGGGCAGCTGCTCAGCGACTCCGCCCGGGGCTTCGGGCTGGAGATCGGCTTCGCCGGCGGCCTGACGGACTCCGTCACGGGGCTCGTGCGCTTCGGGCGGCGCGACTACGACCCGGCCGCGGGCCGCTTCGTCACCCGCGACCCGCTCTTCCAGGAGGGCGGGCTGAACCTCTACGAGTACGCGTCCGGCGGCCCGGTCGACCGGCGCGACCCGACCGGCCTGGACTGGAGCTGGCAGGGCGTCAAGGACTTCGCGTCCTCGCACTGGCAGCAGGCGGCCGACTGGGCGTCCAAGGCGGCCGGCGACAACCCGATCTCGAACGGCTGGAAGCAGTACAGGGACTGGCGCAGCAAGCTCGACGAGGCCCAGGAGGCCGCCGACGAGGCGCTGAAGGTCAAGGAGGCGCTGGACGAGCCGGACGGCCCGCACCAGGCCAAGGGCCTGCTCAAGTGCATGCTGCGCAACCTGCACCGGATCGTGCCGATCGACCTCGTCGGCACCGACGCCGCCGAGGCGGTGCTCGACAAGGGCGCCGAGCACATGGAGTTCCAGCACGACAACGCGACGATCAACCAGGGCGACGCCAGCCAGCTGCAACAGATCATGAGGCCCGGGGAGGGGATCAACTGATGCGCCGCATGCTGCTCGCCTCCCTGCTCGCCGCCGCCTGCCTCGGGCCGGCGGCGGCGCTCGCCGGCGCCGACCCCGCGTCGGTCGTCACATGGGACGGCGGCGCGGGCACGAACCTGTGGAGCGACAAGGCCAACTGGAGCGGCGACACGCTGCCCGGCGCCGGCGACGCCGTGCAGATCCCGGCGGGCGCGAGCGTCGTCTTCTCGACCACCGCCTCGGTCGACTCCGTCCAGGTCGACGGGTCGCTGACGATGACCACCGGCACGCTCACGCTGGCCTCGGACTCCACGGCGGCGACGTTCACCATGTCGGGCGGGACCCTGGCGGGAGCGGGCAGGCTGACGCTCACCGGGACGGCGACGTTCTCGGGCGGCACGGAAACCGGCACCGGGACCACAACGGTGGCCGCCGGCGCGACCGCCACGCAGAGCAACTCGCACACGCTCAACAGCGGCCGGGTCCTGGAGATCGCGGGCACCTACCAGCAGTCGGGGGCGTTCACGCTGTTCACCGGCGGCTCGCCGGCGCCCTTGGTGCACGTGCTCTCCGGCGGCGTGCTGCGCGGCACGCCGACCGGCACCAGCGGGGTCAGCCCGCCGCTGGACAACGACGGCTCGGTGCAACCCGGCGGCGGCACCCTCCAGCTCGGCGGCGGCGGCGCGCCGGCGTCGTCGGGCACGTTCGGCGACGGCGCCGCCCAGGGCACGATCGAGCTGCGCGGCAACCCGA
>JAICUS010000763.1 GCA_025935735.1 Solirubrobacteraceae bacterium
CCGCACAAGCTCAGACCGGCCGCCGAGGACGGCGTGTTCTTCGTGGGCGACAGCGCCGGCCACTGCTTCCCGCTGTCGGGCGAGGGGATTCGAACCGCCTTCCACTTCGGGATCGCCGCGGGCCGCGAGATCCGCGCCGCGCTCGCGGGCGAGATCACCCGCGAGCAGGCGCTCGAGCGCTACGCCGCGTTCTCGCGGCGCCACCGGCCCGCGTTCGCCTACGCGCTGGCGCTCCAGCGCGTCATCCCGCGGCTGCCCCCGCGCGCGCTGCACGCCCTCCTCGGAGTCATGGGCCGCGAGCGCCCCTGCCGCCGGGCGTTCACGTGGTACCTGAACGTCGCCCGCCCCTAGACTGAGGCGCGATCTCATGGACGTCCGCTTCGACGACCGCGGCCTGGTGCCGTGCGTGATCCAGGACTGGCGCTCGGGCGAGGTGCTGACGCTGGCGTACATGAACTCCGAGGCGCTCGAGCTCAGCCGCAGCACCGGCGAGCTGCACCTCTACAGCCGCTCGCGCGACGAGCTCTGGCACAAGGGCGCGACGTCCGGCAACACGCAGCAGGTCAAGGCCCTGCGCTACGACTGCGACCAGGACGCCGTGCTCGCGCTCGTGGAGCCGAACGGCCCCGCGTGCCACACCGGCGAGCGCACGTGCTTCCACAACGGCGACCTCGAGGCCGCGCCGCACGAGGTGCTGCCCGGCCTGGAGCGGACGCTCACCGACCGCGCGCGCCGGCGGCCCGAGGGCTCCTACACGGTCGCGCTCCTCGACGACCCCGCGCACATAGGCGAGAAGGTCCAGGAGGAGGCCGAGGAGGTCGCGCGCGCCGCCCGCGAGGAGTCCGACGAGCGCGTGGCCGAGGAGGCCGCCGACGTCCTCTACCACCTCGCCGTGCTGCTCAAGAGCCGCGGCCTGAGCCTCGAAGACGCCGAGGAGGTGTTGATTGGCCGCCGTCGGTGAAGCCGTAGAGGTCACGCCCGGCCTCGACGAGGCACGGCGCCTCGCCGGCGACCACAACCTGATCCCGGTCACGCACACCTTCGTCGAGGACTGCGAGACGCCGGTGTCCGCGTTCCTGAAGCTGCGCGGCGACGGCCCGGCGTTCCTGCTGGAGTCCGCCGAGCAGGGCCAGCGGGTGGGCCGCTGGTCGTTCATCGGCTGGCGCCCCCGGCGCATCCTCAAGTGGCGCCTGGAGGACGGGGGAGACCCCTACGCGCTGGCCGCCCAGGCGATCGAGGACCACCGCCAGGCGCCGGTGCCCGGTCTCCCGCCGATGGCCGGCGGCGCCGTCGGCTTCTTCGGCTTCGACTGCGTGCGCGCCGTCGAGCGCCTGCCCGCGCCCAACCCGGACGCGATCGGGCTGCCGGACATGGCGCTGATGCTCTCCGACGTGATCGTGGCCTTCGACCACCTCAGACACACGGTGACGATCCTGGCCAACGCCTACCTGGACGACGAGGGCGGCATCGAGCGGGCGCACCGGCGCGCCGTCGAGGCGATCAAGGAGGTCCGCGCCCGGCTCGCCGGCCCGCTGCCGCCGCAGGAGCTCCACCCGCCCCGCGAGGAGCCCCGCTTCGAGTCCAACATGCCGCGCGAGCGCTTCGAGGCGATGGTCGCCCGCATCGTCGAGTACATCCACGCCGGCGACTGCTACCAAGTGGTCCCGAGCCAGCGCTGGAGCGCTCCCGCACCCGTCGAGCCGTTCTCGATCTACCGCGGGCTGCGCAACGTCAACCCCAGCCCGTATATGTACTTCCTCGACTTCGAGGACTTCCAGCTGGTCGGCGCGAGCCCCGAGCCGCTGCTGACGGTCCAGGGCCGCCACGTCTCCACGCGGCCGATCGCCGGCACCCGCCCGCGCGGCGACGACGACGCGAAGATCGCCGCCGAGCTGCTGGCCGACGAGAAGGAGCGGGCCGAGCACGTGATGCTCGTCGACCTCGGCCGCAACGACCTCGGCCGCGTGTGCGAGCACGGCAGCGTCTACGTGGAGATGCTGATGGAGGTCGAGACCTACAGCCACGTGCTGCACATCGTCTCCAGCGTCGCCGGCACGCTGCGCCCGGAGGTGAGCGCCGTCGACGCCCTCAGGAGCGTCCTCCCGGCCGGCACGCTCTCTGGCGCCCCCAAGATCCGCGCGATGGAGATCATCGACGAGCTCGAGCCGGTCAAGCGCGGCGCCTACGGCGGGGCGGTCGGCTGGCTGTCCTACGGCGGCGAGCTCGACACCTGCATCTGCATCCGCACCGTCGTGGTCAAGGACGGCATCGCCCACGTCCAGGCCGGCGGCGGCACCGTGGCCGACGCCAAGCCGGACTACGAGTACGAGGAGTCGCGCGCCAAGGCCCGCGGCGTGGTGCGGGCGATCGAGCTGGCGACCCGGCAGGCGGCCTGGCCGTGAGGGTGCTGATGGTCGACAACTACGACTCGTTCA
>JAICUS010000001.1 GCA_025935735.1 Solirubrobacteraceae bacterium
GATGGCCGGGCCCGAGGTGTCCTTGAACGGGTCACCCACGGTGTCGCCGGTCACCGAGGCGGCGTGGGCTTCAGAGCCCTTGCCGCCGTAGGCACCGTCCTCGATCAGCTTCTTGGCGTTGTCCCAGGCGCCGCCGCCCGAGGTCATCAGCACGGCGAAGAACAGGCCGACGACGATCACGCCGATCAGCAGGCCGCCGAGCATCTTGTAGGAGAGGATGCCGACGATCGCCGGGATCACGATCGGGATCAGCGACGGGATGATCATCTCGCGCTGGGCCGCGCGGGTCACGATGTCCACGCAGGTGCCGTACTCGGGCTGCTCGGTGCCCTCCATGATCCCCGGCTTCTCGCGGAACTGGCGGCGCACCTCCTCCACGACCGCGCCCCCGGCGCGGCCCACCGCCTCCATCGAGAGCGCGGCGAACAGGCACACCATCATGCCGCCGATCAGCAGGCCCATCAGCACCAGCGGATCGTCGAGCGAGAACGTGACGCTCTTGACGTTGAGCTCCGCCGCCAGCTCGTCGCGGAAGGCGGCGAACAGCACCAGCGCGGCCAGCGCGGCCGAGCCGATCGCGTAGCCCTTGGTGACCGCCTTGGTCGTGTTGCCCACGGCGTCCAGCGGATCGGTGATGTCGCGCACCTCGTGCGGCATGTCCGCCATCTCGGCGATGCCGCCGGCGTTGTCGGTGATCGGCCCGAACGCGTCCAGCGCCACGATCACGCCGCACAGCGAGAGCTGGGCCATGACCGCGATGCCGATGCCGTAGACGTTGTCGTCGGCCAGCTTGTAGGCGCCGTAGATGCCGAGCACGATGACCAGCGCGGGCGCGGCCGTGGACTGCAGGCCCTGGGCCAGGCCCTGGATGATGTTCGTCGCGTGGCCGGTCTCTGACGCGCGGGCCGTGGAGCGCACCGGGGCGAAGCGCGTCGACGTGTAGTAGTCGGTGATGACGAACAGGCACGCGGTGACGCCGAGGCCGATCAGCGCGCACAGGTAGATCTTGCCCCAGCTGACGCCGTTGGCGCCCAGGTCGTCCATCATCCAGGCGGTCACGGGCAGGATCAGCAGCGCGGAGATGATGCCCGCGGTGATCAGGCCGTAGTAGAGCGCCCGCTCGACGTGCACGCCGCGGACGGCGTAGGTGCCGATGATCGAGCCGATGATCGACACGCCGCCCAGCACCAGCGGGTAGAGCACGACCGCGTCGTTGCCGGGGAACGTGAGCACGCCCAGCAGCATCACGGCCACCGCGGTGACGGCGTAGGTCTCGAACAGGTCGGCGGCCATGCCGGCGCAGTCGCCCACATTGTCGCCCACATTGTCGGCGATCACGGCGGGGTTGCGCGGGTCGTCCTCCGGGATGCCCGCCTCGATCTTGCCCACGATGTCGGCGCCCACGTCGGCGCCCTTGGTGAAGATGCCGCCGCCCAGGCGGGCGAACACCGAGATCAGCGAGCCGCCGAAGCCGAGGCCGATCAGCGCGTCGACCGCGGTCTTCGTGGATTCGCCGAAGATCCACGTGAGGATGCCGTAGTAGCCCGCCACGCCGAACAGGGCGAGGCCGACGACGAGCATGCCCGTCACCGCGCCGCCGCGGAACGCGGCCTGGAGCGCGTGGGCGATGCCGCTGCGCGCCGCCTCGGCCACGCGGGCGTTGGCGCGCACGGAGACGTTCATGCCGATGAAGCCGGCCGAGGCGGAGAGCGCGCCGCCGATGGCGAAGCCGATGGCCACGCGGATGTCCTGCAGCGGGATGAGCAGGATGAACAGGACGACGCCGACGATGCCGATCGTCGTGTACTGGCGCCGCAGGTAGGCCTGCGCGCCCTCTTGGACGGCGGCCGAGAGGCGCTGCATCGTCTCGTTCCCGGGAGACAGGGCGAGCAGCGACCGGGTCGTGACGACCCCGTACGTCACCGCCAGGGCGGCACAGACGACGGCGACGATTACGCCGTGGTTCGACAGGAAGCTGGACAAGCGGAACCTCGCTGGATTCAGACAAAGCGAAACGGCAGCCCGACCCCGGGCCGCCGTGGAGCGGCCGGGGAGTCTACCGCGATGCCCGGCGGAGACGGCCTGGGGGCCCACCCGACCGGCGACGTGTCGACGGATCCGCCACCAGGAAGCCCCGCCGATCGGGCACCCCTACTGCCCGGGCACCCAGAGGCGGCCCGAGCGCTGCGCCGGGCCGGCGTCGCCGGCCGCGGGCTCCGCCGGCTTCTCCTCGCCCGCGGGCGGCGCCGGGGGCGCGCCGCCGGACAGCTGCACAAAGACCATCTGCAGCTGCGACAGCGCCTCGCGCACCTGGCCGAGCTCGGCGGCGTGGCGCGCCTCGACCTGGCCGAGCAGCGCGCGGGCGCCGTCGATCGCCTGGCGCGCCTGCGCCAGGTCGCGCCCCTCGGCCTCGCCGGGCGGCAGGTCGGGCCGCGCCTTGCGCGCGCCGAGGTTGATCAGCGACACGAGCGCGTCGAGCATGATGTCGTCGGGGGTCAGCTTCGCCATCTGCTCCTCGATGGCGCGCAGCTGCTCCTCGGTCAGTTCAGGCCTGCTCAAGGGATCTCTCCTGCTGTGCCGGGTACGTCGCCCGGGTCTCTTCCACCTGCTGCTTGAACACCTCGAAGGGTGAGAGGCCGGCGTCGATCAGCCGGCGCTGGCGCTGTGCGCCGTTGAGCTCGGGCAGGGCCACGTCGGCGCCGGTCCAGGCCCGCAGCCGGTCCAGCGCCTCCGACGCCGGGTACTCCTCGATCCTCGCCGCGCCCAGGTCGAGCAGCCGCCCGTCCTGCCCGTGGCGGATCGCCCGCCACATGTTCTCCTCGATCAGCCGCCCGGGGATGTCGGGCGGCGTCTCCCCCGCGTCGATCTCCCGCAGCGCCTGAGCGACGCAGGCCACGATCAGCTCGGCCAGCCCGTCGGCCTCCGGGCCGGTGGTCTGGGCGTCGCAGATGCGGACCTCGATCGTCCCGAAGCTGTGGTGCGCGCGGACCGACCACCACAGCTGGGTGAACTCGACGATCGAGCCGGTGCGCAGCAGCAGGTCGACGTACTCATGCCAGGCCTGCCAGGAGCCGAAGACGTCCGGCACCCCGCAGCGCGGGAACGACTTGGTGAAGATCTGGCTGCGGCCGGAGTGCAGGCCGGAGTCGCGCCCGTCGATGTACGGCGAGTTCGCGCTGATCGCCAGCAGGATCGGCAGGACCGGGCGCAGCCGGTCGCACGCCTTGATCGCCCGGTCGGCCCCGCGGACCCCGACGTGGACCTGCAGCGCGAACGTGTTGTTGCGCCAGGCCACGTACTTGAGGCCGTCCTCCACCCGGTGGTAGTGGTCGGTGTCGATGATGTGCTGCTCGCGGTAGTCCGACAGCGGATGCGTGCCGGTGGAGGCGAGCCCCACGCCGTGCGCGTCGGCCAGCGCGAACAGCCGCCGGCGCGCCTCGTGCTGGAGCGAACGGGCGTGGGCGACGTCCTCGCCGCGCCCCGAGCGGATCTCGATCTCCGAGGAGATCAGCTCGCCCGCCACCGCGTCCTTGAGCACCGGGTCCTGGGCCGCGGCGGCGCGCAGGTCCTCGAAGCGCGGGACGAGCTCGAGGGTCCGCGGGTCGACGAGCGCCCACTCCTCCTCGATGCCCACGGTCAGGTCCTGGGAGGCCTCGAAGACCTCTCGCGCCGCCTCGAGATCCATGTCCCGTCAGGTGAGGTAGAAGTAGAGCGCGTACAAGAGGTCGACCGCGGGGCTGGAGGTGTGCACGGTCACCTCGGGAGGCACCTGCAACAGGGCCTCAGAGTAGTTGAAGATGATCTTCACCCCGGCGTCCACCAGCCGGTCGGCCAGCTCCTGGGCGGCCCCCGTGGGCACGGCGAGGACGCCGACGACGATGTCCTCCTCCTCCACGACCTGCTTGAGCTGGTCGGGGTGGCGGACGCTCGCCGGGCCGACGCGCTCGCCGATCTTGGCCGGGTCGGCGTCGAAGATCGCCACGACGCGGAAGCCGTGGTCGGCGAAGATGTCCGAGGAGGCGATCGCCCGGCCGAGGTGGCCGGCGCCGAACAGCGCGATGTTGTGCTGGCCGGAGGTGCGCAGGATCTTGCGGATCTGCGACACCAGCGAGTCGACGTTGTAGCCCACGCCGCGCTTGCCGAACTTCCCGAAGCCGCTCAGGTCGCGGCGGATCTGGGTGGAGTTGACGTGCGTGTACTCCGAGAGCTCCTGGGAGGAGATCGTCTCCTTGCCCATCTTGCGGGCCTGGGTGAGGACCTGGAGATAGCGCGACAGCCGCGCGGCCACGCCGAGCGAGAGACGGTCGGAGAGAGGGCCGAGCCCGCTGTCGCTCTGCTGGGCGACGTCGCCGAAGCTCATCGCGCCTCACGATAGAGAATGCGCCGCGCAAGGGTTTCCTCGTCCACGAAGTAGTCGAAGAGCTCCACGCCGTCGAGGGCGACCACGGGGATGCGCTCCAGATAGCGCGCGTGCAGCGCGTCGTCGTCCTCGATGTTGACCTCGTGGAGATCGAACGGCGCGTGTGCGTGGACGCGACGGAGGGCCGCGCGGGCGTCGTCGCACAGGTGGCAGCCGGGGCGCGAGTAGAGCGTGACCGTCCTCATCGGGCGAAGCTCGGCGAGGTGCCGGTCGTGGGCGCGCGCTGGCGCGGGGCCCAGGCGCGGGCCTTGAAGCGGTAGCGGCCGGGCGGCAGCGCCTGGAGGGCGGATCGGGGGAGCGTGTAGCCGTACTCGGCGGGCATCAGCGCGCGGGCGCCGCCGGGGACGGTGAGCGTGCGGGCGACGTGGCCCTGCGCGTCGACGAGCTGCAGCACGAGGCGGTCGGCCAGGCGCAGGCTCGTGCCCGTGGAGAACGGATCGCCGCGGGTGAACGCGCCGAGGGTGAAGCGCACCCGCCCGTGCGTGGCCCGCAGCGCTCCGAGCGGCACGGGCGCGACATCCAGCGGGCGGACGAGCCAGGGCACCGACAGCACCGTCCGGCCGCGGTCGTCCTTGGCGACCAAGCGCCCGTCGCCGGTCGCGCCCGCCTTGGTGAGCCGGACGCTGACCAGGGCCGGCAGGCCGGGCCGGACCGTGATCGCGCTCGGCTGCACGGTCGCGCCGGCGCGGGTGGAGAGGTGCAGCGTCGTCGTCTGGGCCACGGAGAGCTTGAACTGGATCGGGTCGAGCGGGCCGGACACCGGCGCCGGCGGGTCGGCGGTGACGGCGCCGGTGCCCGGCGCGAGCGCGCCCGCCCCCGCGCGGTCCACCGGCAGGCCGGCGGGGTCCGCGCCCCCGATCAATGCCGCCCGCAGCTGGGCGGGCGAGAGGTCGGGGCGCCGGCGCGCCAGCCGGGCGGCGGCCGCGGCGACGCGGGCAGCGGCGATCGCGGTCCCGCCGGCCACGGCGGCGGTGCCGGTGTCGCTGAGGGTGAGCGTGCTGCCGGGCGCGGCGAGCTCCGGCTTGGGCAGCCCGCCGGCCGACGGGCCCTCGGCGGTCGACGGGTCGACGCGCGGCTGGGTCGCGGCGTCCGACGTCGGCCCGCGGGTGAGGCCGGAGAGCTGCAGGCTCGTGCCCGGCTTGGTCTGCAGCAGCGTGCGGGCGCCGTCCCCGGTCACGCCGATCACCGGCGCGGCGGCCCGGCCGGAGGGCATCGCGGGCAGCGGCCGGTCGCGCGGGTCGGCCAGCAGCACGAGCCGGGCGCCGCTGTTCGCGGCCGCCGCGGCCTCGGCGGTCGGGTCGGCGCCGGCGCGGACGATCACCGCCTTGCCGCGCAGCTGGGGCGCGCGGGCGCCGAGCGCGACGGGGTTGGCCGCGCTGACCGGCCCGGCGGAGTCCAGCGGCGCGGTGGGGGGCGCGCCGCCGAGCACGGCCGCGGTGGCGATGGCGTCGCCGTCGACGGTGAGCTTGACCCGCGCGGCGGGCTCCGGGCCGACCAGCCCGCCAACGGCCAGCGCGTCCGGGGCGGCGGCCGGCGAGCCGACCGTGCCGCTGCCGGGCGCGGTCGCGCCCTCGTTGCCGGCGGGCGCGACCACCAGCGTGCCCAGGCCCGCGGCGCCCTCGATCGCCTGGGCCTCGGGCGTCGTGGCGAAGCCGGCGTAGGGCGAATTGACGCCCACGAGCGCCACGGGGACGTGGTCGGAGGTGTCGCCGTCGCCGTTGGGGTCGACCGCGCGCTCCAGGCCGGTCAGCAGCTCGTCGGTCGAGCCCACGGCCTCCACCGCCCGGCCCGCGGACGCGCGCAGCGAGGCCACGCGGATCGGGAGCACGCGCTCCCCCGCCGCCGCGAGCACGCCGGCCACGGCGGTGCCGCTGGCCTCGCGCCGTCCCGTGCCGCTGGGGTCGCGGCCGGGCGCGGCGCCCGCGCGGCGGTCGACGGCGTCGTAGCCGCGCTCGGCGGCGCCGTGCAGCGCGCGGGCGCTCACGCCGGTGTCCAGCACGGCGACCGGCGCCTGGCCGGCATGCGGGTGGATCGCCGGCGCCGCGCCCGGGACCGGCACCGGCTCGCTCGTCGCCGGGTAGAGCTGGTGGACCGTGCGCACCCGGTTGCCGGGGGTGTTCAGCCGCGCCACGTCGCGGGTGCTGACCGTGGCCGCGAACCCGTTCCACACCAGGCCGTAGGACACGACGTCGCGCAGGTGGATGCCGCGGGCCTCCAGCGCCGAGCGCGTCGTGCGGGCCTCCAGCTTGAGCGAGGCCACGTAGCGCCGCTGCGCCGCCGCGCCCATCGCCCGCGCGCCCTTGAGGTCCCCCAGCGCCGGGCGCGGCATCTGCACCAGCACCCGCTGCTCGTCCCCGGGCGGCTGGTCGGGCGTCCGGCCGTCGTAGGGGACCGGGTCGGCGAGCGAGCTGGGCGGCGGCCCGATGACGGGCAGCGACGCGGGCCCGTGCCCGCTCGCCGCCAGGACGATGACCACCACGACGGCCGCGACGAGCAGCGCGATCGCCGCGCGCGCCCACAGCGGGAGCCGGCGCGCGCGCAGCACGGCCGCGCGCGGCAGCCCGCGCCAGCCGGCGAGCATCTCAGGCGGCACGCCGGGCGGTGGCGTACGCGTCCAGGCCCAGGTACTCCGGGAACGGCCGCGCGGGGGCCCAGCGGGCGGCGGAGGCGATCATCGCGGCGTTGTCGGTGCACAGCTCGACGGGCGGGACGTGGACGGGCACGCCGAGCGCCGCGGCGCGGGCGCGCAGCAGGCGGTTGGCCGCCACGCCGCCGCCGATGGCCAGCCGCGGCTCGTCCTCGGCGTCCAGGGCGCGCTCCACGCGGGTCATCAGCGCGGTGACGATCGCGTGCTCGTAGCTCGCGGCCAGGTCGGCCGCGCGGCGCTGCGTCTCCTCCGGGCCGAGGTCGCGGACCTTGTAGAGCAGCGCGGTCTTCAGGCCGGCGAACGAGAAGTCCAGCCCGCCCATCCGGCCCGTCGGGAAGGCGAACGCCGCCGGGTCGCCGTCCGCGGCCAGGCGCGAGAGCGCCGGCCCGCCCGGGAAGCCGAGGCCGAGCATCCGCGCGCCCTTGTCGAACGCCTCGCCGGCCGCGTCGTCGAGCGTCTGCCCGAGCGTGTCGTAGCCGTCGTGCGCGGTCACCCGGGCCAGCAGCGTGTGCCCGCCGGACGCCAGCAGGCAGACGAACGGCGGCGCGAACGGGTCGGGGGCGAGGAAGTTCGCCGCCACGTGGCCCTGCAGGTGGTCGACCGGCGCGAGCGGCAGCCGGCGCGCGGCGGCCAGCCCCTTCGCCGTGGCCACGCCCACCAGCAGCGCGCCGACCAGCCCCGGCCCCTGCGTCACGCCGACCAGCTCGACGTCGTCCAGGCCGATGCCGGCCCGGGCCAGCGCGTCGTCGACCACCGCGTTGACCAGCTCCAGGTGGTGCCGCGAGGCCCACTCCGGAACCACGCCGCCGAAGCGGTCGTGCACGCCCTGCGAGGACACGACGTTGGAGCGGATCTCGCCGGCGCGCGTGACGACCGCGGCGCACGTGTCGTCGCAGGAGGTCTCGATGGCCAGGATCATGTGCCCGGGACGTCGTCGAGCGTGCCGCGCAGCGTGGCCGGCGTGCGCCACATCACGAGCGCGTCTTCCCCATTGTCCTGGTAATACCGCCGGCGCACCCCGGCGGAGCGGAAGCCGAAGCCCTCATAAAGCTCGATCGCCCCGGTGTTGGAGCGCCGGACCTCCAGCGTGAGCTGGGCCTCGGGCTCGACGCGGGCGATCAGCGTCCCCAGCAGCGTGGTGGCGATGCGCCGGCGCCGCAGGTCCGGGTCGACCGCCACGTTCATGACGTGCCACACCGTGTCGTAGCGCGAGCAGATCAGGTAGCCGGCGAGATCTCCCTCGACCTCGGCGGCGAGGCAGATCCCCGACGGCTTGGACAGCTCCAGCACGAACATGGCCAGCGACCACGGGCTCGTGAACGCCCGCCGCTCGATGGCGACGACCTGCGGCAGGTCGGCGAACGTGAGTCGGCGGACCTCGATGGCGGCGGCGGGCGGGGCTGTCAATGGGGTCGGGGCGTCGCGTCCGGCTCGCGGCGGTAGTCCGGGAGCAGGGCGTCGCGGTCGGCGGGCTCCCTCGCCCGTCCCAGCCGGCAGACCATCAGGGCGCTGACGCGATGGGCGCGAGAGCCGTCGGCCGGGACGGCGACTCCCGCCCGCTCGAGCTCCGCCCTGAAGCGTATCGCCCCGTCGCCCACGGCCAGCATGGCGTGCCGCCCCCACTCCCGGCGCGTGGCCAGCCGCTCGGCCAGCTCGGCCGGGGCGATCACGATCGGCTGCAGGGTGCAGCGGTGGTGGCGGTAGGCCGCCACGAACACCTCGCCGCGGCGGGCGTCGATCACCGCAAGGACCGGCCCGCGCGGATCGGGGTGCCCGGGCGCCGCCAGCTCGCCGCCCGGCAGCATCTCCGCGCCGCGCGCCAGCGCCTCCAGGCTGGAGACGCCGGCCAGCTCGGTGTCGCGCCCCTGCGCGAGCGCCCGCGCCGTGGCGACGCCGACGCGCAGCCCCGTGAAGCCGCCCGGGCCGACGCCGACGCAGATCCGCGTCACCTCGTCCCAGCCGACCTCGGCCTGCTCCAGCGCCCGCTCGAGCAGCGGCTGCAGCGTCTCGGCGTGGCGCGGCGGATCGCCGGGCGCGGGGTCGTCGCGCAGCTCCACCTCGGCGCCGCCGGGGACGAGCACGGCCACCGCGGTCGCCGGCGTCGCCGTGTCGAGGCCGACGACGGCGCTCACGGCGCGTCGACCTCGATCAGCCGCTCGTCGCCGCCCGCGTGGGCCAGGCGGACCCGCCGCGTCACGCGCTCGCCGGGCCACGCGCCGTCCGCGTGCTCGGGCCATTCCACGAAGGCGATCGTCCCGGGCGCGAAGAACGGGTCCAGCAGGCCCGGGTCCTCGCCCTCCATGCCGGCGAGCCTATACAGGTCCAGGTGGGCGATGGGGCCGTCGTGCCCGTCATAGAGCTGGCCGACCACGAACGTCGGCGATGTGACCGGCCCGGTGACGCCCAGGCAGCGCAGCGCCCCGCGCACGAACGTGCTCTTCCCGGCCCCGAGCTCGCCGGAGACGAGCACGACGTCGCCGGGCCGCAACTCGGCGGCCAGCCGCGCGCCGGCTGCCTCGGTCGCCTCTGGCCCGGACGTCGTCTCAGTCACGGAGGCGCCGGCGCAGCGCCACGCCGCCGCCCAGCAGCAGCGCGCCGCCCACCCCGGGGATCCAGGCGTCGACGCCGGTGTAGGGCAGCGTCGGGCCGCCGGCCGTGCTCGCCTGCGCCGCGGCGGGCGCGGGCGTGGCGGCGGGGGCGGCGCTGGACTGCGAAGGGGCGGCCGGCACGGGCGTCGCGGTGGCCTGCGGTGCGGCGGTGGCGGTGGCCCGCGGCGTGGCGGTCGGCGTGGCCTGGCCGGAGAAGGGGTCGGCGTACTGGTCGTCGCCGGCGCCCGTCTGGGCATGGGCCGGCGGCGCGGCGAGGGCCAGCCCGGCACAGCTCACGGCAAGGCCGAGCCGGACACGCGAAGCGAACGGCATCGACCGGATGGTAGTCGCCTAGGATGCGGTCCATCCTCGGTCCGCGCCCGGACGGCGCGGTGACTGCCTTGCACATCCTGCTGTTGACCGACCGCGACTGGACGCACCCGCAGGGCGGCGGCACCGGCGCGAACCTGTACGGCCAGGTGGCCAACTGGCTGGCCTGGGGCCACCAGGTGACCGTGGTCTCCGGGACCTACGCCGGGGCGGAGCGCGTGGAGCGGCCGGCGCCCGGGCTGGAGCTGCACCACATGGGCTCGCGGATCACCGTGTTCCCGCGGGCGGCCTGGGCGGTCCGGCGCGGCCTGGGCCGGGACGCCGACGTCGTCCTGGAGGTGGTCAACGGCATCGTCTTCCTCACGCCGCTGTGGCTGCGGCGGCCGCGGGTGACGCTCGTGCACCACGTCCACCGCGACCACTACGTGACCGAGCTGGGCCGCAAGGGCGCGGCGGCGGCCGCGCTGGCCGAGACGCTGCCGCTGAAGCTGCTCTACCGCGCCGGGCCGTTCCTCACCATCTCCGACTCCGCGCGCCGCGACCTCGTCGCCCTCGGCATCCCGGCGGAGGCCGTGCACGTGGGCTATCTGGGAGTGGAGGGCTTCCCCGGCCCGCAGCCGCCCACCGACGAGCGCCCGCGGCTGCTCTACCTGGGCCGGCTGAAGCGCTACAAGCGCGTGGAGCACCTACTCGACGTGCTCGAGGCGATCCCGGGGGCGGTGCTCGACGTGGCCGGGGAGGGCGACCACCGGCCGGCGCTGGAGGCGGAGATCGCCGCCCGCGGGCTCGGCGACCGCGTGACGCTGCACGGGCACGTCGACGAGCCCACGAAGGCCGAGCTGTACGCGCGGGCCTGGGTGAACCTGACCGCTTCCTCGGCCGAGGGCTGGTGCCTGACGGTGATGGAGGCCGCCACCTGCGGCACGCCGAGCGCGGCGCTGCGCGTGGGCGGGCTGCCCGAGTCGATCGTGGACGGCGAGACCGGCCTGCTGGCCGACGACGTCGACGGGCTGACCGCCGCCGTGCGGCGGCTGGTGGACGACGGGGAGCTGCGGGAGCGGATGGGCCGCGCCGCGCGCGAGCGCGCCGCCGAGTTCACCTGGGCGCGGACCGCCCGCGAGTCGCTCGAGCTGCTCGAGAGCGCCGCTCAGGCCGACCCGCCCCGGCTGCGGGACGCGCTGGCCGGCTCCGAGACGTTGAAGGCGGCCGGGATGGCCGCGGCCACGATCGCCTCCAACGCCATCGCGCTGCTGTTCACCGTGCTGTTCGCACGCATCCTGGGCGCCAACGACTACGGCTCGCTGGCGGCGCTGATCTCCACGTTCGTGATCCTCGCCGTGCCCGGCTCCGCGCTGCAGGTGGCGGTGGCGCGCGAGACGGCGCTCGGCCGGCTCGGCCTGGGCAGCCGGCTCGCCGCGACGCTCGCGGGCTGGCGAAGGCGGCTGTGGATCGGCGGGCTGGCGCTCACCGCCGCCGCGCTCCTGCTGCGCCGGCCGATCGCCGAGCTCATCTCGGTCCCGGAGGCCTGGGCGGCCGCGGCCACCGCGCCGACCGCGTTCCTCTGGGTGCTGCTGTCGGTGGAGCGCGGCGCGCTGCAGGGCGAGCACGCCTACCGCCCCGTCGCCTGGTCGGTGGTCTGCGAGGCGCTCGGGCGGCTGATCTTCGGGCTCGTGCTCGTGGCGGCGGGCCTCGGCGTCACCGGCGCCTATCTGGGCTCGCCGATCTCCATGCTCGCGGTGGCGCTCGCGCTGTGGTGGGTGTCGCGGCGCCGGCTCGGCCCGCCGGCGCGCGGCGAGCCCGTGCGGCGCCTCGGCGAGATGGTGGGCGGCGCCTGGCCGGCCGTGCTCGGGCTCATTCTGATCGCGGTGCTGCAGAACGTCGACGTGATCATGGTCAAGCGGCAGATCGGCGGCGACGCCGCCGGTGCCTACGCCGCCGCCGCGGTGGCCGCCAAGGCCGTGGTCTGGGTGGCCATCGGCATCGGCCTCTACCTGCTGCCCGAGGCGACCCGCGCGGCCCGCGCCGGCGAGGACCCGCGCCGGGCGCTCATCCGGGCCCTGGCGCTGGTCGGCGCGGTCGCGGTGCCGATGCTGATCGTCTACGCGCTGGCCCCCGGCACGGTGCTGCGCCTGGCCTTCGGCCCGGAGACGGTCCGGGCGCAGGACGCGCTGCTGGTGCTCGGCGTGGCGATGACCCTGCTGGCCATCGGCTACCTGGCCGTCCAGTACATGCTCGCGCTCGGCCGCGTGGCGTTCCTGCCGGCGCTGGCGGTCGTGGCGGCGCTGGAGATCGCGCTGCTCGGCGACCTGGGGACGCGCTCGCTGTCCGGGTTCGCCACGGTCGTGCTCGCCCTGCAGGCCGCGGCCGCCGGCTCCGTGCTGCTCATCGGGCTCGTGCCGCGGCGCTCCGCCGCGCGATAGGCGCCCGCACCCGCGAGTACGACGCATTCCGGCGGGCCCCGCCCGCCGACCCAAACCCACCCACCCGGCGGCCACCGCACACGTACCACCAGTATGCGAGCGGATGGCCGGCCCGAGCGAAGCGGTGACGAGCGAAGCGAGGCAGGACAGCGACGACCGGTGCAGTCGCCGGGTTATGGCCCGTACTCACGGGTACGGGCACCAGCCAGCTCCCGCGCCAGCGCGAACAGCAGCAGCACGACCGCGGCCACCGTCACCCAGTGGACGGCCACGCGGTCACCGGCGTAGGAGGGGTTGAAGCCGCCGCGGTTCTCCACCGGGATCGCCACCGTGAGAATGGGGACGGCGACGACCAGCAGCGCTCCGGCCGCGAGCGCGAGCGGCCTGGCGGGGATGCCGCGCCAGAGGATGAAGAACGCGGCGAGCCCGAACAGCGGCGTGGCGCGGGCGGCGAACATGAACCCGAGCGCGAGCGCGACCGGGACGGCCAGCAGCGCCGCGCGCCCGGCGCGGACGCGGGCCGGCGGCCGGTCGGGCGCGCGCTCGAGCGCGGGCGCCGCCTCCGGCCGGCGGCGCCGCAGCGCGAGCCCGGCCAGCAGGGCGCACGCGAGCAGCGAGACGATGTAGCCCGCGTCGACGAGCCGGTTGGGCGCGAAGCCGATCTCCACATCGCGGCAGCCGGCGGGCACGGGCCACGCCGTGCCGTAGGCATCGCCGGGCCGCGGCGGGCCGAGGTCGCGCCCGTCGCAGCTCGCCCGCAGGCCGCGATTGAAGCCCTCGGCCAGCACCAGCCGCGCCGGCGCCCTGACGTCGAGCCGCACGTCCGTGCGCCCGCCGTTGGTCCCCGTCCCGGCGGAGAGCACGCGGCCGGGGGCGACGACGGGCGGGGGTGTGGGCCCGGACCGCAACCGCAGCAGGTAGGGAGCGAGCGTGCCCGCGGGCAGCGACAGGCGCGCCGGCCCCGCGGGCAGCGCCACGTCGCCGCAGCCGGCCACCCGCAGCGGCCGGCCGGCGTCGAGGTCGGCGATCGTGCCGGTGGCGCGCAGGGCGACGCGCCGGCCGGACAGCGTGCCCGCGAGGTCGCCGCACCCGCCGTGCAGCGCGCCGCCGCGCGGCACCTTCGCGCGCGGCACGCCCGGTCCGGTGATCTCCGCGATGCCCACGGCGCGGCGCTGCTTCACCCGGCCCGGCGTCCCCGGCGGGAACGCGGCGCGCAGGATCTCCAGCCGGAACGTGCGGCCGTGCACCGGCGCGGGCAGCGTCACGCGGCCCGCCCGCACGGGCAGCGGCGCGAGCGCCCGGCCGTCGACCCGCAGGCGCACGAGCGTCGGCCGGCGCACGCCGGGCACCGGCGCCAGCCGCAGCGAGCGCAGCGTGGCCGCGCCCGTCCACTGCAGCCAGGCGTGGCCCAGCCAGGAGCCGATCCAGGGCCGCGGCGTGCCGTCGAACGCGCTGGAGGCGCGCCGGCCGGCCCGTCCCTCGAAGCGGCCGGAGGACGTGAAGCCGCCGGGCGCGCCGGCCAGGCGGTCGAGCGCGGCGTCCGAGGCCGTGGGCGCGACCGTGGCCCAGCCGTCCACCCGCCAGCGGCGGGCCGCGGGCGGCGAGAACACGCGCTCCAGGCCGGTCTCGCCGTCGCCGCGGTCGCGTACCAGGACGGCCGCGGCCGGGCCGCGCTGCGGGTCGCGGCGGAACGGGTCGTCGCCGGTGGTGCGCTGGAAGAGGTAGGTCAGGCGGGTGTGGGAGAGGTCGCGGCCGGCCAGCGCGCGCTCGGCCAGCACCGGCGGGCGCAGCGCCTCGGTGGCGTGGACCCCGGGGATGCGCAGCTCGCTGATCCCGCCGGTATACGTCGCCCGCGCGAGACCGGACTCGATGCCGGCGATCCGCACGTTGAGCGCCTTCACGCCGTGCAGCCCGAGCGGCAGGCGGTTCCAGCCGGGGTGCACGGCGAACCGCTTGCCCTGCACCTCGACCGCCGTGACCGTGGCCACGCGGTCGCTGTAGGGCAGCAGGTCGACGTGATCGACGTCCCGCGGCGCCTCGAAGGTCACGCTGAGCTCGTAGCGGGAGGGGTCGAGCGCGCGGTCGGCCTGCCAGTGGGTGCGCGGGTCGCCGTCGATGGCGGCGAACGGCCGCCGCTCGGGGAACTGCGGGAACCCCGGCGACGACGGCGCGGTGACCGACTTGACGCCCGAGTAGACGGCCACGGTCTGCGCCGCGCTGTCCGGGAACGGGTTCAGCAGCGCCGCGTCGACCGAGGGCGCGACGTCCGCGGCGAGTGTCGGCCCGAAGTTCTGCGCCAGCCGCGAGGCCACGAACACGCGCCGCCGGTTGGAGTCCGTGATCACCACGTCGCGCGCCCGGGCGATGGCGCCCGGCGACTCGTCGGCCGCGTACGCGACACCGGCGAGGCGCCCGCCGAACGCGGCCATGCCGGCCAGCCCGTCCGCCGAGCCGTCGACCACGGTCTGCGGCGCGGCCGGCTCGAGCCGCACCAGCCCCGGCGCCCGCGGGCGGTCCCAGGCGCGCACCTCGGGCAGCCGGCGGTCGGGCCCGAGCGTCCCCGCGGCCCGGTCGCGCGGCTTCACCGGGCCCCAGGCGGCGGTCGGGCGCCCGAGCGCGTCGAGCACGTCGGCCGCGTCGGACGCGGGCACGGCGCCGGAGCGCGCCCGGTCGTCGTCGGCGCCGGAGATCACGGTGCGCGCGCCGAGCAGGTCCAGCAGCGGGTTCAGCTGGCCGGGCAGCGCGCGGCGCTGCTGGACGAGCCCGTCGACCGTCCACAGCAGGTCGGTGGCCCGCAGGTCCGAGTAGCCGACGGCGTTGCGCACCGCCACGGGCTTGGACGCCAGCGACGGCAGCAGCGGGTCGATCGTCCCGCCCCACGTGTAATAGGCGTACAGCTGGCCCGGGAGCACGACGGCGCGCCCGCCCCCGGCGGTGGCGTCGACGTGCCGCGCCGCCGCCCGCCAGGCCGCCGGGATGTGGTCCCAGGTGACCTGGCGGTCGATCGCCCGGCCCGTGACCAGCGGCCAGCAGGCCACGACGGCCAGCGGCAGCGTCAGCAGGCCGATCCGCCGCGGCGCCAGCCCCGCGAGGCCCGCGACGGCCAGTGCGACGAGGGGGCCGGCCTTGTGGGTCGTGCGCAGGAACTGCAGCGCGGCGAAGTGGTTGTAGGCGAAGTTCGCCCCCCGCCGCAGCGGCGTGCCCTCCGGGAAGCCGACGCTCATCGCCAGCAGGCCGACGAGCAGCATCCCGAGCAGGAACGGCCCGTAGCGCGCCCGGCGGCTGCGGGCGAACCCGGCCAGCGCCAGCGCCGGGACCAGCAGCCCGCAGAGCACCACGGGCAGCGCGAACAGCAGCACGCCGCCGTCGCCGAAGTAGGGCCGCAGGACGCCGCCGTAGCCGACACCGAGATAGGACACCCAGTAGCCCATCAGCCGCAGCGACTCCGACAGGCTCGTCGTCCCCCAGATCGTCCCCGGCTGCTCGGTGAAGCGCAGGAAGTCCACGCCGTAGCGCGACTGGACGAGCAGCGGGACCACCCACCAGGCGGACGCCACCGCGGTGGCCAGCACGGTCCGCCAGCCGAACGCCAGGACCGCCCGCCGCTCGGCCCCCCCGGTCCACAGCTCGTAGGACGCCAGCAGCACCGGCCCGAGCAGCACCCACGCGGTCACCGCCGCGTTCACTCCCCCGCCCGAGGCGGTGACGATCAGCGCGAACGCCGCCGGCCAGCGCCACGCCGGGCCCGCCCTCACTCCTCGGAGCGTGCACAGCAGCAGCCAGGGCAGCGCGGCGTAGCCGAGCAGGGTGATCGACGTGCGCGCCGTGAAGATGACGACGTACGGGCTGAGGACGTACAGGACCGCCGGGATCGCCGGCGGGCCCTCCAGCGCCTCCATCAGCCGGGCCGCGCCCCAGGCGGCCAGGAACAGCACGAGCGCCAGCCACAGCCGCTGTGACAGCCACGGCCCCAGCGGGTGCAGCAGCGCGAAGAACGGCCCCATCGGGAACAGATAGCCGCCGTACTGGCCGCCCTGCACGTGCCCGAGGTCCCCGGTCGACGACCACGCGGAGGCCACCTGCCCCAGGAACCGCACCGGGTCGACGTACAGGTCGATCTTCGTGTCCGTCGTCGCCGTCCCCGGCCGCTGGATGAGGGCGAGCAGCAGCGCGAGCGCGGCGAGCGCCGGAGTGAGAGCGCGTCGCCTGGTCACTGCGGGGTGAGGATATGGTCACCGGCCCGATGCGACGTGTGGCCGCGGCCATCCTTCTCATGCTGCCGGCCGCGCTGACGTTCGGCCGCGGCGGCTATTTCGCCGTGGCCCGCGTGCGCGGCGCGATCCTGGCGTGCCTGCTGCTCGCGCTCGCGGCGGTGCTCACCGAGCGGCCGCTGCCGCGCTCGCTCGCGGGCCGCCTGGCGCTGGGCGGGCTGGCCGCGCTCACGGTCTGGACCGGGCTGTCGCTGCTGTGGGCGCCGCTGGGCGGGCCGGCGTTCGCGGACCTGGAGCGGCTCGCGCTCTATACCGCGGCGCTGGCGGCGGGGATCGCGCTGCTGCGCGAGACGCGCTCCGTCGAGCCGGTCCTGCTGGCCACGACCGTGGCCGCGGCGGTCTACGGGCTCGCGGACCGCCTCGTGCCCTGGCTGGTGTCCCTGCAGCCGCTGAGCTCGGCCGGCGACCGCCTCGCCCAGCCGCTGACCTACTGGAACGCCCAGGGCGCGATGGCGGCGGTCGGCCTCGCGCTGGCCGCCGGGCTGGCGGCGGAGGGCCGCCACGCCCGGATCGCGGCCGCGTGCGCGCCCGTCCTCGGCCTCGACCTCTACCTCACGCTGTCGCGCGGCGCGATCGGCGCGGCGCTGGCCGGGCTGGCCATCGTCGTCGCGCTGGTGCCCACGCGCCGCGGGCTGCGCGCCGCCGCGGTGGTGGGCGGCGCGGCGGCGCTCGCGTCGCTGGCCGCGCTCGCGCTGCCGCGCGTGCAGGACGCCGGCGGGTCCTCCGGGCAGGGCGCCGTGATGATCGCCGTGCTCGCGGTGCTGACCGCCGCGGCCTTCCTCGTCGCCGGCGGCGGCGACGGGCGGCGCATCGAGCTCCTCCGGCCGCTGGCCTGCGGCGCGCTGGCCGTGCTCATCGTGGGCACGGTCCTGGCCGTCGCCCAGGGCGGCCACGAGCCGATCCCGGCCGGGAGCGGGCGGCTCGCGTCGGTCCAGAGCAACCGCTCCGCCTACTGGCGGGTGGCCGTCGACGTGTTCGCCGACCACCCGCTGAACGGGGTCGGCTCGGGGTCCTTCCGGGTCGAGTGGCTCAAACGGCGGCCGTTCGCCGAGAGCGTTCGCGACGCGCACTCGCTCTACATCGAGACGCCGGCCGAGCTCGGGCTCGTCGGCGTCCTCGCGCTCGCCGCGTTCCTCGCCGGGGCCGTCCTGGCCGCGCGGCACGGGAACGTCGCGGCGGTGGCGCCGCTCGTGGCGTTCGCCCTGCACGCGGGGATCGACTGGGACTGGGAGATGCCCGCGCTCACCTTGATCGCACTCCTGCTGCTGGCCAGGCTCGTCGCAGCGCGAGAGCGCTGAACAGGACCAGCGAGGGCTCAGCGGTGGTGCGGAAGCGCGTCGAGCCGTAGGTCAGCAGCGCCACGAGCAGCACGATGCCGACCGGCACCAGCAGGTTCGCGCCGCGGCGGCCGGTGAGCACGGCGCCGGCGATCCCGAGCGGCAGCAGGATCCAGTAGAAGACGAGGCCGGCCCTGGCGGCGTGCGGGTTGCGCCCCTCCGCGCCCTGGTAGAAGACGCCCTGGGTCCACGGCCGGTAGACGTCGAGCAGCCGCCCGAGCCGCACCACCGCCACGAGCGGCAGCCGCGCGGCATGGTCACGGGCGTAGCGGACGCCGCGGGAGCGGTAGCCCGCGTCGGAGACGGCCTCGTCGCCCGGCGGCCGGTTGCGCAGGCAGCGGTACACCCACGTGCCGATCTCGCCCTCGTAGTAGGTGGCATGGCAGTTCGCGCCGGCCAGCAGCCCGCCGGTGTTGGACGAGATGAGCACCGGCCGGTCGAACGTGGCCGCGTTGCGGACCGTCCACGGGGTGAGCACGACGACGCAGGCCAGCAGCGCCGCCCACGCCCGGCGGCGGTCGATCGCCAGCAGGACGAGCAACAGCAGCAACTCCCCCCGGGCCAGGGTGGCCAGGCCGATCAGCGCGCCCAGCAGCAGCGCCGTCTTGGTCGTCCGCTCCCGGTAGGCCACCAGCAGCGTGAGCACCACGAAGAGCATCGAGGTCGTCTCGCTCATCAGCGCCGCGTCGGGCAGCCAGATCATCGGGTAGAAGGCCGCGATCGCCGCCGCGATCAGCCCGGTGCGCTCGTCCTTGACGGCGCGGCCGAGGAAGCCGATCGCGCCGACCGTCACGCTGCCGACCAGGCCCAGCAGCGCCTTCTGGATCGCGGTCGAGTGCGCGCCGAGCAGGTCGAAGGCCGCCAGCAGGACGATGTGCGCGGGCGGGTGCTCGGCCGTCGGGACGTCGGAGTAGGCCCGCCGGAACCCCTCGCCGTGGGCCAGGTACCCCGCCTCGATGTGGTAGACGGCGGCGTCGCCCTGGACCGGATAGTGGCGATTGAAGTACGCCGCCACGAGCCGGATGCCGACGGCCGCGAGCACGATGCCCGCCAGCCGGGCATGGAAAGGCCTCATCGATCCCAGCGTATGCTCTCGCGGTGTCGTCCCGTCCGCCTGACGCGCTTGCGCCGCCGCCGGGCAATCCGCGCTTCCCGCTGCTCGATCCGCTGCGCGCCGTGGCCGCGCTGGCCATCGTCGTCACCCACACCGCGGGCGCGAGCGGCTTCAACGCGGCGTACGCGCTCGGGGCCTGGACGGCGCGGCTGGACTGCGGCGTGGCGATCTTCTTCGTGCTCTCCGGGTTCCTGCTCTACCGGCCGTTCGTGGCCGCGCGCCTGGACGGGCGCGACCGCCCGCGGGTCGGCCGCTACGCCCGCCGGCGCGCCCTGCGCATCCTGCCCGCCTACTGGGTCGCGCTCATCGCCGTCGCCGTGCTCAGCCCGCACGAGGCGCCGGGCACCTTCGGGCCGCACTGGTGGATGTACTTCGGCCTGCTCCAGAGCTGGAGCGCGCTCGACATCCTCGGCGGGCTGGGCGTCGCCTGGAGCCTCAGCGTCGAGGCGGCGTTCTACGTGCTGCTGCCGTTCTACGCGCTCGGGATGGCCCGGCTGCTGCGCAGCCGCAGCCGCGACAGCCAGGCCAGGCTCGAGCTGACGTTCCTGGTCGTGACCGCCCTGCTGGCCTGGGGGGCGCGCACCGTCGTGCACCTGGCCGACCCCGGCGGCCCGTACCTGAACACGCTGCCGGGCAACTGGGCGTGGTTCTGCGGCGGGCTGTCGCTGGCCGTGCTGAGCGCCTGGGGGCCCGAGCACCTGCGCCCGGCGCGCGAGCACGCCTACGTGTTCTGGGGGGCCGCGTTCGCCCTGCTGACCGTCGCGGCCTGGGGCGCCGGGCTGCCGCGCTACTACCTGACCCCCTACCGGACCGTCCCGCTGGCCGCCGAGCACGTGCTCTACCTCGGCGTCGCCGTCTGCCTGGTCGCGCCGGCGGTCGTCCGCGACCGTATGCCGGTGCTGCGGTCGCGCCCGCTGGTGTGGCTCGGGCTCGTGTCCTACGGGATCTTCCTCTACCACATGCCGCTCGTCTCCCGGCTCGCGGGCGTCCGCACCCACATCCCCGCGGGCGGCTGGGTCTGGTACACGCTGGCCGTCGGGATCGCCGCGACCATGTGCGCGGCGGCGAGCTACTACCTGGTCGAGCGGCCGCTGCTGCGCTTCAAGGAGCCTCAGCGGGCGCGCGGGACCGGCGGCTCGAGCGCCCGCTCCCGCGCGAGCGCCCTGGCGGCCAAGCCCGAGTCGTAGCGGGCGGCGGCGAAGCCCAGCAGCGCCCAGGCCTGCGCGTTCTCGGGCTCGCGGCGCGTGACGGCGGCGAACTCCGCGCCCGCCGCGCGCCAATGCTTCGCCCGCACCTCGAGCACGCCGATGTCCACCCGCGGGTCGGTGTCGGGGTTCCAGCGCTCGGCGGTGGGGAGCTGGGCGCGCGCCCTGGCGGTCTGGCCCGGTTTGGGCGCGCCGGAGGCCAGCGCGCTGTGCTGGATGTCGGCGGCCGCCCGCGCGCCGCGCTCCTCCACGACGAGGAACGCCGCCGCGGCGAGCGAGAGCACGCAGATCAGGGCCCGGATGGCCATGGCCGCCCAGTATGGCCGGTGGTCCCGGTGCGCCTCGTTGCGCCGGCGAACTGCGGCTGGGTAGGGGAGCGAGAGCCCTGGCCGCCGGGCGCGGGTGATCGGTTCGGTCGCGCCTGCGGGAGGCGCGTGTCGGGTTAGGCGCGCTCAGGTCGACAAAGTTTACGCCCGAAACCCTGAGCAAAGCCGGTTATGGTCGGACGTGATCGATCCGCGCGCCCGGACCTGATTCTCGCGCACCTCCGACCCTCGCGTCCGACCCAAGGTCGACCTCCGCCCTACCCAGCCGCAGTTCGCCGGCGCAACGAGGCGCTCGCTAGGGTGGCGCGCGATGCCGGAGCCGGACCTGTCCGTGTTGATGCCCGTCTACAACGAGCGGGCGACGGTCGAGCGGGCGATCGAGGAGGTGCTCGCCGCCGACCTCCCCCTCGCGGTGGAGCTCGTGGTCGTCGACGACGGCTCCACGGACGGCACCTCGGAGCTGCTGGACGGCCGCGAGTGGGACCCGCGGGTGACCGTCCTGCGCCACGAGTCCAACCGCGGCAAGGGCGCGGCGGTGCGCACGGCGCTCGAGCGCGCGAGCGGCCGCTACGCCGCGATCATGGACGCCGACCTCGAGTACGACCCGCAGGACCTGGCGATGCTGCTGCAGCCGCTGCTGGACGGGGAGACCAACGCGGTGTTCGGCGTGCGCGCCTTCAACGGCTACACCAGCCACTCGTTCCTCTACGTGCTCGGCAACAAGGCCGTCACGCTGGCCTGCAACGTCCTCTTCAACGTCTACATCGCGGACATGATGACCTGCCAGAAGGTCATCGCCACCGACGTCTTCCGGTCGCTGCCGCTGACCGCGTCGGGGTTCACGATCGAGCCCGAGATCACCGCCCGGCTGCTGCAGGCGGGCGAGCGGATCTACGAGATCCCCGCCGCCTACCGGGCCCGGGGCCACGCCGCCGGCAAGAAGCTCACCACCCGTGACGGCTTCCGGGTGCTCGGCACGCTGGTGCGCTGCCGGTTCAGCGCTCCCGCGGCGCCGGCCCGCCGGCGGGTGGTCGACGCGCCGCTACCGCCGCACCGGCACTAGCACGTCGTAGTCGCCGTAGCGGGCGACGCGCCGATAGGCCGTCGCCAGGTACGCGTCCAGCGCCCGCGAGCCGCTCGGGCGCCCGCGCCGGTTGGGCTCGGGCCGAGCGGATGCGGGGTCGGTCCAGCGGACGATCGCCTTCGGCCGGGTGCGTTTCAGCACCGCCACGATCGTGCGCTGCTCCTGCGGGCGCGCCTGGAGCAGGACGTCGCGGCGCAGGACGTTGGGGCGGTGGGCGAGGAAGTGCAGCAGCGGATCGCTGAACGTGACGAGGTCCGAGCGGCGCGGCGCGACGTAGATCGGCCGGCCCGGCGGCACGAGCCGGTCGACGAGCCTGACGGTCTTCGGCAGCGCCGCGGCGTCGGCGGGCGGGACGCGCACGCCGCCGGCGCCGGCGACGTGCAGCGGCTTCAGCTCCGGCGGCCGCAGCAGCGCGGACGCCCGGTTGGCGGCGCCGACGGCCAACAGCAGCGCGAGCACACCGGCAAGGACGATTCGCGGCCGGCTGAGGGCCGCCAGCGCGCAGGCGAGCACCAGCAGCGCCTGCGCGTGCTCCTCGTCGGCCCGCGAGAGGTAGTACAGGACCGCCCCGAGGGCGAGCACGGCCAGCCCGGCGGCCACGGCCTCCCGGCGCCGGACGATCCAGACCACGGCGAGCACGACCGCCAGCAGCGCGGCGTATGGCGCCAGCCACGCCGCGAGGTCCTTCAGCGCGCCGGCGCCATCCAGCGCCTCGTGGAAGCCGGAGGGGAACGGCAGCCGCCACCACGCGCCGTCCTTGGTCGACTGCACCACCAGCGCATCGAGCACCCGCCCGGGCCCGGCGGCGATCGCGAACGGCGCATACAGCACCGCACCGGCCACGACCGCCGCCAGCAGCGCCACCCCGGCCCTGCGCCGTGCGCTCGCCGCGAGGGCCAGGGTCACCGCGGCCGCCAGCGCCGCACACACGCCGATGTCCGGGCGCCAGAAGCCGGCCAGGGCGGCGAGCACGCCGGCCCAGGCGGGGCGGTCGTGGGCGGCGAGGAGCACGGCCGCAAGGGCGAGGGCGAGTGCGGGCTGGGTCGGGTTGGCGCTGGTCGGCTGGGCGGCGGTGACGGCCGCCGCGGCCCAGGCGGCGAGCGCCCAGCCGTGGGCCGCCGGCCGCGCGCGGCGGACGAGCGCCCAGACGAGCACGGCCACGGTCGCGTCGGCGGCCACGCGCAGCAGCCGCCACCAGATCAGCGAGGGCGCGAACAGCTTGCCCGCGGCCATCACCAGCAGCGGCTCGCCCGGCCCGTAGGCCCAGGAGAAGTCGCGCCACGGCCACTCGCCCGAGGCCATCCGGGTCGCGGCCTGCATCAGCACGCCCTCGTCGAGCGGGCCGATGTAGCGGCGCAGCGTGAAGGCGGACACGAGCGCCGCGCCCAGCCAGAGACAGGCGACCCGCAGCCAGGGCGGCAGCCGCGGCGCGTGGATCGGCCCGGCCCGCACGTAGCCGTGGAGCTCCGCGAGCAGCGCGCGCTCGAGCCGCCAGCTCACAGCCGCCAGCGCCGCGACCCAGACGGCCAGCTCGAGCAGCGCCTGCCAGAGCGGACGCGGGCCGCCCCACAGCGCCAGCCGCAGCGCGACCACGGCCGCGCTCGCGACCGCCACCGGCACGGCGGCGCGCGCCGCGATCTGCCCGAGCCGCACGCCGGGCAGCAGCCGCCGCAGATACGCGCGGCGGACGGCCAGCACGGCGACCACGCCGGCGATCCGGCCGGCCACGAACCACCACGTGCCGCCCAGCAGCTCACCCGGCACCGCCAGCGCCAGGAACGCCGCGCCGAGGACCGCCGCCTCGACCGCCTGCGGCCACGAGCGCCCCGTGGCCCGGTAGAAGCTGAACCAGTTGTAGCCCACCTGCTGGAGCGCGCCGGCCACGGCCAGGCCGCCGATCAGCACGACCGCACCCCGCCACTGGTCGCCGAGCACGAAGTGGACGAGGTCCTGCCCGAACAGCGCCAGCCCGGCGCCGAACGGGAACGCCCACAGCAGCGTCAGCCGGTTGGCCTTGGCGAACAGCTCCTCGAGCACCTCGCCCCGCTCGCGCACCCGCACGATCGCCGGGTAGATCGTCGTGGCGAGGATCTGGTCGGCCCGGTCGGCGTAGCGGGTGAGCGTGGCGGCCAGCGTGACCCAGCCGGCGGCGACCAGGCCCTGGTGGAGCCCGAACAGGGTGATCTGGCCCTGTTGGACGATCAGCGCGACCGCCGCCGTGACGAACACCGGCCAGGAGAAGCGCAGATAGCGGCGCGCGGCCGCGGCGTCGGGGCGCAGCCGCAGCGCGTATGGCGAGGCCCGCCAGGCGGCCAGCACCGCGGCGAGGTTGCCGAATGCGGGGCCGATGACCAGCGCCCAGACCCCCACGCCGGCCAGCAGCAGCGGCAGCGCCACGGCGACGGTCCCGACCGGGACGATCGCCTGCAGCGTGCGCAGCCGCACGTACTGCATGCGCTTGAAGAAGACCCATTGCGGCGCCTGCAAGGCGAACGCCACCGGCAGATAGGTGACGGCGAGCGTCAGCCCGAGCAGCCGGTCGTCGTCGTAGGCCGCGGCCAGCACGGGCGCGAGCACGGCGATGGCCAGCGCGGCCACGAGCCCGATCGCCAGCTCGACGGTCAGCGCGCGCTGGAACTCCGCCTCCTCGTCGGCCGCCGTCTCCTGGACGAACGCCTCGTCGATCCCCACCCGCCGCAGCGCGACGATCGTCATCGCCGTCGTCGTGACGATCCCGTAGAGGCCGATCGACTTCGGCCCCAGCAGCGCGGTGGCGAACAGCCCCTGGGCCGCGACGAGCGCCTCGGCACCCGCGAGGAACGCCGCGTTGACCACGCCGCCGCGGGCGGTCGCGACCCGCAGCCCGCCCGGCTGCCCCTCCTCGCCCTGATCGAGGATGGCGACGCCGCCGGCCGGCGCCACCACGCGGGGCGCGGCGACCGGCTCCGCCGGCGCGTCGCCGGCCGGCGGCTGCGTGCGGCGCGGCGGCATGAGCGGCGATGCTAGCCGCCTGTTATCAGTGCGCCGGATGAGCGGTCCGGTGGTCTTCGCCTCCTACGCCGGCGTCATGGGCGGCGCCGAGCGGGTGCTGCTCGACGCGGCCGTGCGGCTGGAGCGGCCGCTGGTGATCGTGTGCCCGGAGGGCCCGCTGGCGGAGGCGGTGCGGGCGGCGGGCCTGCCTCACGGGGCCACCGCGGCGCGCCCGCTCGCGCTGGGGGCGGCGCACGCGGCCGGGCTGCTCGCCTTCGGCCGCGAGCTCGCGCGCACGAGCCGCGGGGCCGGCGTGCTCGTCGCCTGGGGAGCCCGGGCCGTGCTCGCCGCCGCGCTCGTGCGCCGCCGGCCCCCGCTGCTGGCCGTCCACCACGACCTTCAGCCCCGGACGGGCGTGCGCGCGGCCGTCCGCGCCGCCACCCGCCGGGCCGACGGCGTGGCCGCGGTGTCGGAGGCGATCGCGCGCGACCTCGGGCTCGATGGCGCGACGGTCCTGCATCCCGGCGTCGACCTCGCGGCCTTTGCGCCACTGCCGCTGCCGGACGGCCCGCCGCACGCGCTCGTCCTCGGCGCGCTCGTGCCGTGGAAGCGGGCGGACCTGGCCGTGGAGATCGCCGAGCGGATGCCCGAGCTGCGCGTCACGATCGCCGGCTCGCCGCTGCCCGGCGACGACGGCCGCTACGCGGAGGAGCTGCGCCGCCGGACCACCGACCGCGTGATCCTGGCGGGCCAGGTCGACGCGCGGGCCGCGCTGGCACAGGCGCACGTCCTGCTGCACTGCGCGGACGCCGAGCCGTACGGGCTCGCGCTGGTGGAGGCGCTGGCCTGCGGGCGCCCCGTGGTCGCGCCCGACGCCGCCGGGCCGCGGGAGATCGTCCAGGCCGGCGCGGGTCGCCTGTACCGGCCGGGCGACGCCGAGGCGGCGGCCGCGGCCCTCCGCGCCGTCCTCGCCGACCCGGCCGCGCCCGCCGCGGCCCGCCGCCGCGCGGAGGCGGCGTTCGACGTCGAGGCCTCGACCCGGCGGCTGGCCGGCGCCATCGAGCGGGTGGAGCGCGCGTGAGCTACGCCGCGGTGATCGTGCTGCACGAGTCGCGGGCGGAGCTGACGGCGCTGCTGGCGTCGCTGGACCGCGCCGACGAGCGGCCGGAGCTGGTCGTGGTCGACACCGGGCGCGACGACGGCGGCGCACAGCTCGCCGCGCAGCACGGCGCCGGCGTGGTCGAGCGCCGCGACAACCCGGGCTTCGGAGCCGCGTGCAACCTCGGACTTCGGCAGGTGAGGAGCGACGTCACCGTGCTGCTGAACCCCGACTGCGAGGTGCACGACGACGCGCTCTCCCGCCTGGCCCGCATCGCCCGCGATCACCCCAACGCGCTCCACGCGCCGCGCCTGCGCAACACGGACGGATCGATCCAGCGCAGCGCCCACCCGCAGCCGGCCACGCTCGGCGCGCTCATCCGGGCGCTCGTCCCCTCCCCCCTGCTGCCCGTACGCGCCGAGCCGTTCCGGGCGAGCAGGCCCACGACGGTCGGCTGGGCCATCGGTGCCTGCCTGGCGGCCGCAACGCAAACGCTGCGAGACCTCGGCCCGTTCGACGAGAGCATCCACCTCTTCGCCGAGGACATGGACCTGGGACTCCGCGCGCGGCAGCGTGGCATTCCAACCGTCCTGCACCCGCGGCTGAGTCTCACCCACCACGGCGGCCACAGCGTCAGCCGCGGCGGCGAGCGCTTCGACACGCTCGCCCGCACCCGCCACGACGTGATCGAACGCCGCCTCGGCGCCGGGGCGGCGCGCAGAGACGACCTCGCGCAGGCGCTCACGTTCGCCGTCAGAGCGCCGTTCCGCCCCCGCGCCCGCCGCCAGCTGCAGGCCCTTAAACACCGCGACCCGGGCCGAGGCCCGGGTCGCGAGTGAGAATCGGTGGTGGGTGGGTTACGCCGCTTCGCGCAGAGCGATCAGCTCCGGCCGCTGCGAGAGCCGCTTCAGCGCCCGCTCCTCGATCTGCCGCGCGCGCTCGGTCGAGACGCCGAGCTTGCGGCCGGCCTGCGAGAGCGTCTGCGGCTCCCGGTCGCCGGCGCCGAAGCGCATCTCGATCACGTCGCGCTCCGCGTCGGGAAGCTCGGCGATCGCGTTCAGCAGGGTCTCGGACTTCAGCGCCTCGTGGACCTCGTCGTCCACGGCGGGCGTCTCGATCGCCAGCAGGTCGCCGAAGGCGGTGTCGCCGTCGTCGCCCACGGGCTTGTCGAGCGAGACCACGGCCCGGTCGGCCTTGCGGATCTCGATCACGTCCTCGAGCGGGAGGTCCGCCGCGGAAGCGATCTCCTCGTCCGAGGGCTCGTGGCCGAGCCGCGTCGTCAGCTCGCGCTCGATGCGCCCGACCTTGCGGGACCGCTGCGCCACGTGGACCGGGAGGCGGATCGTCCGGCTGGTGTTCTCGAGCCCGCGCTGGATCGCCTGACGGATCCACAGCGTCGCGTACGTCGAGAAGCGAAAGCCCTTGCGCCAGTCGAACTTCTCGACCGCGCGGATCAGGCCCAGCATCCCCTCCTGGATCAGATCGCCGAGGGCGAGGCCCTGGCCCTGATAGCGGCGCGCGTTGGCGACCACCAGGCGGAGGTTGGAGTTGATCATGCGCTCCTTGGCAGCGAGGTCCCCGCGTTCGATGCGCTTCGCGAGCTCGATCTCCTCGCTTGGCTTGAGCAGCGGGTACCGGCCGGCCTCACGCAGGAGCAGCTGCAGCGAGTCGAGCGTCGGGTCAGCCTCGACTTCGTTCTCGGTGCGGCGGCGTGGGGTTGCGGTGATGGTGCTCGTTTTGGGGTCCTTCCGATTCAAAACCTATTTGTCCAGTAGGAATTATAGCCGATCTGGTTGATTCTGCAACCACCTTGAGTGAGGGCCGTCACATGCTTCGCCGGCCCCGGCGGTTTCACTGCTTGGCGGGCGGCAGGTCCGTTGCAGGACCGCCGTCCCCCCGAGGTTCCCGGCCACGCCGCTAAGCTCTAGAGCCATAGCCGCGTGGCAGGCGCGCGAACTTGCGCCCGCGCACTACAGACAACCCGTAGGATGCCACGGGGTTACGGGGATTCTGCCCGCGCGGGCTTAGATTTAACGATTCCTCATCGAATGCGCGCCATTTCGCGCACTTCTGCGAGGAAGCAGGCCACCCGCTGCGCGTTCCGGGACCGCCCGCGGCGCCCGGGCCGCGTCCCGCACCGCGCCCGCCACGACGGCCCGCAAGCGCTCCTGGAACGGCTCGACGCCGAAGCGCCGCGCCGTCGCCACGCAGTCCGCCGGGTCGACCGCCCCCGGGTCGAAGCCCGCGACCGCCGCGGCCAGCGCCCGCGGGTCGTCGCCGTCGTCGTAGAACGTGCCGGTCCGGCCCTCGCTGACCGTCTCCAGCACGCCGCCCGAGCGCAGCGCGATCACGGGCCGGCCGGAGGCGAGCGACTCCACGGCGGCGATCCCGAACTCCTCCTCGGCCGTGACCACCAGCGCCTGGGCGGAGCGCAGCAACTCGGCCACGTCGCCGTCCGCGAGCCGGCCCGTGAGCCGCACCGTCGGCCCGGCCAGCCGCCGCAGCCGCCGCCACTCCGGCCCGTCGCCCACCACCACGAGCGGCAGCTTCAGGGCGTTGAAGGCCCGGATCGCCACGTCGATGCGCTTGTGCGCCATCAGCTCGGCCAGCACGAGATAGTGGCCGCCGACCGCTCCGGGAGCGAAGCGCGCGAGTTCTACCGGGGGATGGAGCACGGTCGAGTCACGCCCGAAGTAGCGCCGGATCCGCGCCGCGGTGACGGTGGAGTTCGCCACGTAACGGTCCACGCGCTGGGCCGCGATCCAGTCCCATTGGCGCCAGCGGGAGAGCAGGACCCGCAGCGCCGGGCGCGTCAGCGGATTGCGCGCCTCCAGCGTCGCCTCGCGCTCCGACCAGGCGTAGCGGAACGGGTTGTGGCAGTAGCAGACGTGCACGGCGCCGGGGTCGACGAGCACGCCGTGCGCCCACGCGCTCGAGGACGAGACGACGATGTCGTAGCCGCGCAGGTCGAGCGACTCGACGGCGTGCGGGTACAGCGGCAGCAGCGGCCGGAACGTGCGCGACGTGGGGCGCAGGCGCTGCAGGAACGAGGCCTGGGGCGAGCGGTCGGCGAAGCGCCCCTCGGTGCCCGACTCGTCGTAGACCGCGGTGAAGACGTCGGCCTCGGGCCAGGCGTCGCAGATCGCCGCGAACACCCGCTCCGCGCCGCGGAGATCGAGCAGGAAGTCGTGGACGAGCGCCACACGCCGCATGGCGCGCCATCCTATGAGGCCATGCGCCGTGTCGTGCTGATTGCCATCCTCCTGACCTTCCTGACCCCCTCCGCCGCCCTCGCCGCGCATCGCAAGGTGCCCACCGGCTGGCTCGGCGTGGTGGCCGACGGGCCCATGACCGAGCCCGCGTTCCCGTCGGGCGACGAGTGGAACCGGCTCGCCGGCAGCGGCGCCGAGTCGGTGCGCACCGCGTTCTACTGGTACGCCGTCCAGCCGGCCGGTCCGCGCGACGCCGACTTCACGGCCACGGACGCCACGATGGCGGCCGCCGTCTCGCGCGGGCTCTCCGTGCTGCCGGTGCTGCAGGGCACGCCCACCTGGGCCGCGCAGAACCCCGGCGACCCGGGCTCGCCGCCCGCCAATCCGGCGAGCTTCGCCGCCTACCTGAAGCTGCTGGTCACCCGCTACGGCCCTCATGGCTCTTTCTGGGCCGAGCACCCGGAGCTGCCCGCGCGGCCGGTCCGGGCGTGGCAGATCTGGAACGAGCCGAACATCCCCCGCTACTGGAACGCGCCGGACTGGGCCCCGCCCTACGTGAAGCTGCTCAAGGCGGCCCACGCGGCGCTGCGCCACGCCGACCGTGGCGGCAAGATCGTGCTCGCCGGCCTGCCGAACGAGAGCTGGGAGGCGCTGCACCGCATCTACCGCGCGGGCGCCCGGCACGCGTTCGACGTAGTGGCGCTGCACCCGTACACGAGCAAGCCGAGCAACGTGATCAAGCTCATCCGGCTCTCGCGCGCGGAGATGCGCCGCCGGGGCGACCGCAAGCTGCCCGTGTGGATCACCGAGCTGTCGTGGCCGGCGTCGGTGGGCAAGGTCCAGAACGGCGTGCGCGGCTTCCAGACCACCGACGCCGGGCAGGGCAGCCGGCTGCGGCGCGGGCTCGGGCTGCTCGTCAAGGACCGCCGGTCGCTGCGGATCGGCCGCGTCTACTGGTACACCTGGCTCTCGCAGGAGGCCGCCACCGGCAGCTCGTTCGACTACTCCGGCCTGCGCCGGATCCGCGACGGGCAGATCATCGACGCGCCCGCGCTGGGCGCCTTCACCCACGAGGCGAAGAAGCTCGAGGGCTGCGCCAAGCTGCTCGGCAACGCCGCCCGCTGCCGCTGAGCGCCAGCGCCGCCTGAGCGACCCGTACGCTCCTCGGCGTGGGGGCGGGTGGCGGCTATCGCGAGGTGCTGGCGGAGGGGCCGGTCCGCCGGCTCCTCGGCGCCTCGCTGACCGGCCGGCTGGCGTTCGCCATGCTGCCGCTGGCGTTCGTGCTCTTCGCCGCCGCGAACGCCGGCACCGCGACCGCGGGCGTCCTCGTCGCCGCGTTCTCGGCGACGAGCGTGCTCGCGCCCGCACGCGGGCGGATCGTCGACCGGCGCGGCCCGCCCGCGCTGATCGTGTTCGCGTTCGCCTGCTCTGCCGCGCTCGTGGCGCTGGCCGCGGCCGGCTCCGCGGGCGCCCCGGCGGCCGTGCTGGTGGTCGTGGGCGCCCTGGCGGGCCTCGGCGTGCCGCCGCTCGGGCCGTTCACCCGGGCCGCCTGGGGCCGGACGCTGCGCGGCGACGCCCTGCAGCGCGTGTTCGCGCTCGACTCGGCCGGTGAGGAGGCGACGCTGATCGTGGCGCCGCTCGCGGTGGCCGGCCTCGTGGCCGTCGCCTCCCCGGAGGCGGCGCTCCTCGTGGCCGCGGCGGGACTCTTGGCCGGGACGGCGGCCGCGGGCCGCAGCCGGCTCGTGCGGGGCCTCGCCCCCGCCGCGCCGCCGACCGGGGCCGCCGCCCGGCTGCCGCCCGCGCTCTGGCTGACCATCGCCTCGCTGCTCGGGCCGGGCGCGGCGCTGGGGGCGATCGACCTCGCCGTACCCGCGCTCGCGCGCTCCGCGGGCGCGCCCGCGCGCGCGGGGCTGCTGCTGGCCGCGCTGGCGGCCGGCACGGCGACGGCGAGCCTGCTGGCCGGCCGCCGGGCCTGGGCGTGGCCGGCGACGCGGCGGCTGCCGGTGCTCCAGCTCGCCGTGGGCGGCGCGCTGGCCGGGGCCGCGGCGGTGGCGGGGCACCCGGCGGCGCTGGCGGCGGTGCTCGTGGCGGTCGGCGCGGCGCTGGGCGCGCAGTTCGTGACCGTCTATCCGCTGGTCGACGAGCTCGCGCCCCCGGGCGCCGCCACGCGCTCCTTCGCCTGGCTGGTCACCGCCAACAACGCCGGCATCGGGATCGGCGCGGCGCTGGCGGGCCAGCTGAGCGGAGGGGCCGCCGGCCTGTGGCTGGCGGCGGGCTGCGCGCTCGCCGGGCTTCCCCTCACGCTCGCGATCGGGCTGGTGCGTTCGCGATCGGACATCGCGCGGCGTTCGCTCGGACGCCAACCTTGAGTACCGTCCCGGGAACGTCCCCGCTGGTCCCGGGGCGTTCATCCAGAAAACGGGAATCAAGACGAGGCAAGCCTCGGGCGCCGCGCCGATTCGGGGGCGGGTCGCGCCTGGCCGATACAAGGGGCACGCAAGTGACGCAAGGGGGTGAGTCATGCAGCACCTGAGGTGCTGACCGTGCCGGGGAGCCGGAGGACAGGCTCCTGACCGGTTTCCGTCTGGCCGATCGGCCGATCTTCATTCCGCTTCGCGGGTATGTACGCTCCTCGGCGTGCAGTCGGCGCTGCGTACCCGTCGAGCTTTTGGCCTGGCCATCCACGCCACCCTGGTGGCGGCGCTGGTCCCTGCGCTCATCTGGTTCGCCCCGCCCTCGCGCTGGGATCGCCCGGAGCTGCTGCTCGTCCTGCTCGTGCTGGGCGTCATCGCGTACTTCAACGACGTCCCGCTGCCCACGGGCATCCACATGGACGCCGGCATCGCGCTGGCGCTGATCGCGCTCGCCTGCCTCGGCCCGCTGCCCGCGCTGCTCGTCGACCTCACGCCGATCGCGATCGGCGCGCTGGTGCGCCGCGAGCCGCTGCTGCGCGCCGGCAACCTGGCCAACGTCGCCGCCTACGGCTGGGAGGCGTTCGCCGCCGCCTGGGTGCTGGCGGCCGCGCCGGCCGGCCTGCACGTCGCGACATTGCCGTGGCTGCTGCTCGCCGGCGCCGTCCAACTGCTCGTCAACTGGGCCGCCGGCCCGGCCATCTACGGCACGATGTGGCTCGGCCACCCGTTCCGCGCGCTGCTGCGGATGCTGGCCGACATCGTGCCCGCGGCCGCGCTCGTGCTGACGCTCGCCGCGCTGACGAGCGTGCTCACCGTGCCGCTGGGGCTGCTCGCGCTCGCGGTGTTCGCGGGGATCGCCGTGCTGCCGCAGACCGCGCTGACCTACGCCGCC
>JAICUS010000608.1 GCA_025935735.1 Solirubrobacteraceae bacterium
CCCCTCGGCCAGCGGTCCCTCGTGGGCGGCTTTGATCGATACGCACGCCCACCGGAGGAATCGACCACACCCGACCCTCCCGGCGGCCCGGGGCCGACCGCTTCCTACCAGGCAGCCGTTCGCCGGCACAACGAGGCGTCGGCCGCTCAGATCCGCTCGATCCAGGCCCGCCAAGCCGGGAGGCCGCCGAAGGTCGTCTCGACCCGATCGGGCTCGACCGACACGACCCGCCATCCCTCGGTGAACGCGTCGCGCAACTCGTCCTGGCTGACCCGCCGGGTCGGCCCCTGGTCGCCGGTCGCCGCGTCGGTGACGCACAGCAGGTGCAACACGCCGCCGGGTTCGGTCACCGCTGCCAGGCTCTCCACGTAGGCCGCACGCGCGTCGTCGCCGAAGGTGTGGAACAGGCCGCAGTCCAGCACGGTCCGGAACGTCCGGCCGAGCCGCCGCAACTCCAGCGCGTCGCCGACCGCGAAGGTGACGTCGATCCCGCGCTCGGCCGCCTTCTCCCGCGCCTGTCCGATCGCGGTCGGGGCGACGTCGACCCCGACGACCTCGATGCCGCGCGACGCGATCTCCAGCGCGTCCTCGCCCGCGCCGCAGCCGGCGTCGAGCACCGGACCGGTGAACGCGTCCTGCTCGCACAGGCGCACGACGGCCGCGCGCGGGCCGCCGGCATCCCAGGGCGGCGTCCCGGAGCGGTAGGACTGGTCCCATGGCGGGTGTTCCATACAGGGCAGAATGCCGGAATGCGCGCGATCTTGATCACCCGCCACGGCGGGCCGGAGGTGCTGGAGCTCCAGGACGTGCCCGAGCCCGAGCCGGGCCCGGGGCAGTTGCTCGTCGCGCTGGAGGCCGCCGGCGTCAACTACCGCGACGTCTACGAGCGCGAGGGCGGCAGCGCGCACGCCGCCGCGACGCCGTCGGTCTGCGGGGTCGAGGGCGCGGGGACCGTCGTGGCGTCCGGCGCCGAGGAGCTCACGCCGGGTGACCGCGTCGCCTGGGCGGCCGCGCCCGGCTCCTACGCCGAGCGCGTCGTCGTCGACGCGGCCGGCGCGGTCCCGCTGCCCGACGGCACGCCGTCCGACCTCGCGGCCGCCGTGCTGCTGCAGGGCATGACCGCGCACTACCTGTCGCACGCCACCTACCCGGTCCAGCCCGGCGACGACGTGCTCGTTCACGCGGCGGCCGGCGGCGTCGGCCTGCTGCTCGTGCAGATGGCCAAGCGCCGCGGCGGGCGGGTGATCGCCACCACCTCCACGGAGGAGAAGGCGCGGCTGGCCCGCGACGCCGGCGCGGACGAGACGATCGGCTACGACGGCTTCCCCGAGCGCGTGCGGGAGCTCACCGGCGGCGACGGCGTCGCGGTCGTCTACGACGGCATCGGCCGCGCCACGTTCGACGACAGCCTCGACAGCCTGCGCCGGCGCGGCTACATGGTCCTCTACGGCGAGGCCAGCGGCCGCCCGGACCCCGTCCCGCCCGAGCGCCTGCGCGGGAAGTCGGTCTTCCTCACCCGGCCCGGCCTGCCCTCCTACACCGTCACCCGCGAGGAGCTGCTCGAGCGCGCCCAGGACGTCCTCGGCTGGGTGGCCGACGGCAGCCTCGACGTCCGCGTCGGCGCCCGCTACCCGCTGGCCGAGGCCCGCCGCGCCCACGAGGACCTCGAGGCGCGCCGCACCACCGGCAAGCTGCTGCTCATTCCCTAACGGCGGGCGCCGCCGAAGATCCGCAGCAGGCTGATGACGAGGTTGATGAAGTCGAGATACAGCCGCAGCGCGCCGAAGATCGCCAGCTTCTGCGTCGCGTCCGCGTCGCCGGCCGCCTGGGCGCCGATCCGCTTGAGCGACTGCATGTCGTAGGCGGTCAGCCCGGCGAAGATGATCACGCCCGCCCACCCGAGGATGAGGTTGAACGCGCTGCCGCCGACGAAGGCGAAGACCACGCTCGCCACGATCAGGCCGATCAGCGCGCCGAAGAGCATCGCGCCCCAGCCGGAGAGGTCGCGGTCGGTCGTGTAGCCGTAGGCGGCCATCCCGGCGAACACGCCCGTCGCGCCCGCGAACGCGGCCACCACCGAGCCGGTCGTGTAGACCTGGAACAGCAGCGCGAAGACGACGCCGGTGAGCCCCGCGTAGAGGCAGAACAGCAGCGCCGCGGTCCGGGCGGAGATCCGGTTGATGGCCCAGGAGAGCGCGAACACCATCCCGAGCTGCGCGATGAACAGGATCCAGAAGACGCCCGAATGCGCCTCGAAGTAGTCGAGCACGTTCGCCGTGGCGTCCAGGTAGATCGCCACGCCCGTGGTCAGGGCGAGGCCGAGGATCATCCAGGCGAAGACCTGGCGCAGATAGGTCCGCTCGACGGCGGCGGTGGGGGCGGCGTACGCGAACGGGCTGGTCATCTCGCTGCCGAAGATAGCCGTCGCTCGCGCAGCTGCGCAAACGCGGCGATCTCGGCGCGCGAGCTCGCGACGGCGGCCGGCCACTCCCCGGCGAGCGTGCGCGACGGCGCGGCCGCCGGGCCGAGCTCCAGGAACGCGCTCGCGCCCGCGGCCGTGAGCGCATGCAGGCAGTCGTGCCAGCTGCCGGCTCCGTTCGGGGCCACCAGCCCGGAGCGGATCGCCTCCGGCTCGGTCACCAGCCCGCCGAACGCGTTCAGCGCGACGGGGATCGCGGCCGGGCGCCACACCATCGCCGCGGCGCGCCGGGACAGGGCGGCCTCGCCGCCCTCGTAGCCCCGCACGCGGCTGCGCAGCGCCACCAGCCGCATCCCATCCGCCGCGTCCAGCGCGCCGGCCGCGACCGCGGCGGCGATCTCCCCCAGCCCGCGCCCGGCCGCCATCGCCGGCTCCAGCCCCTGCTCGCGCGCCACCTCGGTCAGCGCCAGGCACAGCGCGAACAGCGCGGGCTGGCCGACGTCCGGCCGGGCGAGCTGCTCCGCCGAGCCCTCCAGGCACAGCCGCCGCACCGGCAGGCCGGTGACGTCGGTGGCGAGCCGCAGGTGGCGGTCGAGGACGGCACGGTCGGTGGCGTGCAGGGCGGCCGCCATGCCGGCCCGCACGCTGCCTTCTCCCGGGTACAGGATCGCGATGCTCATGACTCACCAGAGCGCCGGGCGCCGCGCGCGATACATCGATGTATCAGCGCACTCGCGCGCCACTCATATCCGGTGAGATGACCACCTGTGAGGGCCGCATCCGTCTGGTACGTTCGCGCCATCTTCGAAGGGAGATGAGGACGGGCGTGTCGGATGTGGAGCAGCTCGTGCGGGATGCGGCGGCGGGCGACCAGGCGGCGTGGGACCGGCTCGTGGAGCGGTTCAACGGCCTCGTCTGGGCGGTCGCCCGTGCGCACCGGCTCGCCGGCGCGGACGCGTCCGACGTCGTCCAGACGACCTGGCTGCGGCTGGTCGAGCACCTGGACCGGCTGCAGGATCCCGAGCG
>JAICUS010000873.1 GCA_025935735.1 Solirubrobacteraceae bacterium
GATCTCGCCGGCGGCCAGCGTCCGGCGGCCGATGGTCAGCCGCAGCGGGCAGCCGAGCAGCTCGGCGTCGGCGAACTTCTCGCCCGGGCCGGCGTCGCGATCGTCGTAGATCACGGACAGGCCGGTCTCGCGCAGCTCGCCGTAGAGCTTCTCCGCCGCCGCCCGCTCCTCGGAGCCCTCACGGCCCAGCACGACCAGGTGCAGGTCCCAGGGCGAGAGCGAGCGCGGCCAGGCGATCCCGTGCTCGTCGGCCAGCTGCTCGACGGCGGCGGCGGCGATCCGCGCCGGGCCGATGCCGTAGGAGCCCATCCAGATGTGCCGCGAGGTGCCGGACTCGTCCAGGTAGGTGGCGTTCAGCGGCTCCGAGTAGCGCGTGCCCAACTTGAAGATGTTGCCGATCTCGATCGCGGGTTCGATGCGGATCCTGTTCCCGTTCACAATGTCGTTCTCGATCACGCTGCGCACGTCGACGGACTCGAACGGGAAGTCGCGCCCCGGCTCGACGCCGCGCAGGTGGTAGTCCGGCTCGTTGGCCCCGCTGATGAAGCCGCCGCCGGCGATCGCCGCGTCCATGAGGATCGGCGCGTCCGCGCCGACCGGGCCGATGTAGCCGGCGGGCCCGATCCGCTGGGCGAACTCCTCCTCGCGCGCCGGCCGGAACGCGGCACCGCCGAGGGTGTTGCCGAGCTTGATGTCGTTGACCTGGTGGTCGCCGCGGACGAGCACGAGCACCAGCCCGCGGTCATCGACCATCACCGGATAGGCCTTGATCAGCGCGCCCGCGGGGACGCCGAGCGCCCCCGCCACCGCGGCGACCGTGGTCTGACCGGGCGTGTGCCGGCGCTCGGGCGCCGCCAGCGCCGGCGGCATGTCCACGGGCTGCGGCTCGGCGGTCGCCACCTCGACGTTGGCGGCGTAGCCGGGCGCCAGCGCGACGTCGTTCTCGCCCGCCGCGCACGGCGCCATGTACTCGTGGGCGCCGATGCCTCCCATCGCCCCCACGTCGGACTCCACCCGGTACCACTCCAGCCCGCAGCGGTCGAAGATCCGGTCGTAGGCCTCGCGGTGCTTCTCGTAGCCCACGTCGAGGCCCTCGCCGTCGCGGTCGAACGTGTAGGAGTCCTTCATGATGAACTCGCGCGTCCGCAGCACGCCGGCCCGGGGGCGGGCCTCGTCGCGCCCCTTGGTCTGGAAGTGGTAGAGGATCAGCGGCAGGTCGCGGTAGGAGCGCACGACCTGCGCGACGTGCAGCGTCACGACCTCCTCGTGGGTCAGCGCCAGCACGAGGTCCGCGCCCTTGCGGTCCTTGAGCTTGAACAGCTCGTCGATCTTGTAGCGCCCGGAGCGCTGCCACAGCTCGGCCGGGTTGAGCACCGGCATGAGCATCTCCATCGCCCCGATCGCGTCGAGCTCCTCGCGGACGATCTGCTCGGCCTTGCGGTGCACGCGCCAGCCCGCCGGCATCCACGTCCACAGCCCCGTGCCCACCTGGCGGGCCAGGCCGGCGCGGACGAGCAGCTTGTGCGAGAGCGCCTCGGCGTCGGCGGGCGGCTGCTTCTCGGTGGGCAGGAGGTACTGGCTCAGGCGCGTCATGCGGGCGCAGAGCCTAGTGGCACATGCGTGGTGATAGAACGCTCCCAGCAAGGTTCGA
>JAICUS010000202.1 GCA_025935735.1 Solirubrobacteraceae bacterium
ACGGGCACGACGGGCTCCGGCAAGTCGACCACGCTCGCGGCGATGATCGACCACATGAACCGGACGATGCACAAGCACATCGTCACGATCGAGGACCCGATCGAGTTCCTGCACCGCGACCGCAACTGCATCATCAACCAGCGCGAGGTCGGTCAGGACACCGCGTCCTTCAAGCGCGCGCTGCGCCGCGTCCTGCGCCAGGACCCGGACGTGATCCTGGTCGGCGAGATGCGCGACGAGGAGACGGTGCACACCGCGCTGTCCGCGGCCGAGACCGGCCACCTGGTGCTCTCCACGCTGCACACCGTCGACGCGCCGGAGACGGTGAACCGCATCATCGACTTCTTCCCGCCCCACCAGCAGCAGCAGGCCCGCGCGATGATCGCCGGCACGCTGAAGGGCATCGTCTCCCAGCGGCTCGTGCGCACCTCCGACGGCGAGGGCCGCGTCGCGTGCTGCGAGATCATGGTCATGACCGGCCGCGTGCACGACATGATCCTCGACCCGAAGCTCACCGGGCAGCTGCCCGAGGTGGTGGCCGAGGGCGGCTACTACGGCATGCAGACGTTCGACCAGCACCTGCTCAAGCACCTGCGGGCCGGCCGGATCACCTTCGACGAGGCGATGCGCACCGCCACCTCGCCGCACGACTTCAAGCTGATGGTGGCCGCCGAGGGCACCCTCGGCCGGGCCGCGCCGCCGGCGCCGGAGCCGGCCGCGCAGCCCGAGCCGCAGGTGACCGCGGGCTTCGCCGCCCCGTCGGCGCCACCGCCGCCGGCGCCCTCCGCGCCGCCGCCCGGCGTTCAGTACTGACGGCCGCACCGGTCCCATGCCGCTGCTGCCCGACCGCTGGAGCGCACTCGCGCTCGCCTCGGCCGCCGTCTCGGTCGCGGCGATGCTCGCCGCTCCGGCGCTGCCGGCGGTCGTGGTGTGGGACGTCGCCTGGACCGCCGCCGCGGTGACCGCGGTGGCCGGCGGGCTCGCCGCGCGCCGGCGCGCCACCGGGCCCGAGCGCGGCCGCTGGAACTGGTGGACCGCGGCGGCGGTGTCCTGGCTGCTCGGCCAGTGCGGCTGGAACCTGTTCGCGGCGACGGGCGCCCCGGCCTCGCCGAACCCGGCCGACATCGGCTGGTGGGGCTTCGCCATTCTCGTGATGGTCGGCCTCGTCCGCGTCCCCGCCCGCGGGCGCACGCTGCGGCTCGTCGCCGTGGTCGAGGCGCTGCCGCTGATCGTCGCCGCCATGGCGCTCATCTCCGCGGTGCTCTGGCACGACGCCGAGCGCTCGTCGCTGCCGCCCGTGCAGCGCGTCGCCGTGCTGATCTACCCGGCGCTCTACGTCGCCGCGGCCGTGCTCACCCTGCAGGCGCTGGTGTCCGGGCCGCTGCGCCGCCGCGAGGGCGCCGGCCTGCGGCTGGTGCTGATCGGCATGGCGATCGAGGCCGTCACCTTCAGCCTGTGGAGCGAGCAGCTGCTCGACACCAGCTACACGGTCGGCGCGACCCTGGTCGACCCGCTGTTCGCCGCCGGGATGCTGGCGATCGGCGCCGGCGGGGTCGCGGTGGCCCGCGCCCCGCAGCGCTCGTCGAAGCTCGAGGAGCCGGGCGACCGCGGCGGCTTCCTGCCGGCGGCGATGTTCCTCGGGCTCGTGATCCACCTCATCCAGGCGAGCTTCGGCCACCCGCCGCTCGGGGTCATGCTCGTGCTGTCCGGGGGGCTGGCCACGTCCGGGGCGACGCTGATCGCCCGCGCGGCGCTGCTCGTGCGCCGCCAGCGCGGGCTGCTGGCGGCCGAGCAGGAGGCGCGGCGCGAGCTCGCGGCGCGCGAGACCCAGCTGCAGCGGCTGAACGCGCAGCTGGCCGAGGACTCGCGGCGCGACACGCTGACCGGCCTGCGCAACCGGCGCGCGCTGGAGGAGGACATCCGCTCCGTCGAGGCGCAGGCGCTGCGGCGCGGCGGCTCGTTCGCCGTCGCGCTGTGCGACGTCGACCGCTTCAAGACGTACAACGACCGCCTCGGCCACCTGGCCGGCGACGACGCGCTGCGCGCGCTCGCCCGGGCCATCGAGCGCGAGCTGCGCGCCGGCGACGTGGCCTACCGCTACGGCGGCGAGGAGCTGATCGTCGTGCTGGCCGACGCCGCCGCGCTCGACGCCGTGGCCGCCGCCGAGCGCGTGCGGGCGGCGATCGCCACGCTCGGGCTCCCGCACCCGCAGGGCGGCCACGTCACCGTGTCGATCGGCGTCGCGGCCGGCGAGCGCGATGCCCCGGCGCTGCTGGCCCGCGCCGACGCGGCCCTGTACTCGGCCAAGCGCGGGGGCCGCGACCGCGTGGTGGCCGCCGCGGCCGACGAGGCCGTCGGCCCCGTCCGCCACCAGCCGGTCTTCGAGCCGCCGGTGGTGCGCCAGCTGCGCAGCGTCACCGCGGTGTCGCGCGCCGCCTCCGAGCGCACGGGCCTGCGCCCGGTGCTGGAGACGCTGGCGCAGACGATCCGGGCGGAGCTGCGCTTCTCCACCGTCGTGGTCAACCTCGCCAACGCGGGCTGCTCGGAGCTCGAGGCCGCGGTCGTGCTGGGCGACGACCACGCGCGCGACCTGCTGCTGGGCAGCCGCACGCCGTGGTCGATGTGGGAGCCGATGCTCGCGCCCATGCACGAGCGCTGCGGCGCCTACTGGCTGCCGTCCGGCTCGCACGACTGGGACGACGACATGCCGACCTGGCGTCCGAGCCGCGCCCACGACGCGCCCGACGCCTGGGATCCCAACGACGCGCTGCTGCTGCCCCTGCGCGGCTCCAACGGGTCGCTGCTCGGCGTCGTGGCGGTCGACGACCCGCTGACCGGCCGGCGCCCGCACGACGACGACCTGACGGTGCTGATGGCCGTGGCCGACCACGCCGCGCTGGTGATCGAGCAGATCCAGCACGAGGAGGCCGCCCTGGCCGCCGTCGGGCGGATCGGCGCGGCCGAGCGGCTGGCCGCGGTGATGCTGCTGGCCGAGACGCTCGACCTGCGCGACGCCGGGACCGCCGACCACTCCCGCACGGTGGGCGAGTTCGCCGCGGCGACCGCGGCGGCGCTGGGGCTGGAGCCCGAGCGCGTCGAGCGCCTGCGCGCCGCCGGCGTCCTGCACGACCTGGGCAAGCTCGCCGTGCGCGACGCGACCCTGCACAAGCCCGGCAAGCTCGACGACGAGGAGTGGCGCGAGATCCGCCGCCACCCGGAGGTCGGCGCGCAGGTCCTGGCCCACGCCGGGCTGGGCGACATCGCCGCCTGGGTGCGCGGTCACCACGAGCGCATCGACGGCCGCGGCTACCCCGACGGCCTCTCGGGCGACGCGATCCCGCTGGAGGCGCGGATCCTCGCGGTGGCGGACGCGTATGAGGCGATGATCGCCGACCGTCCCTACCGGGCGGGGATGGCGGCCGCCGAGGCGCGGGAGGAGCTCGAGCGCTGCGCCGGCACGCAGTTCGACGCCGACGTGGTCCGCGCGTTCCTCGGCACGCAGGACGTCCCCGCGCCGCTGCCGGTCGTCACGCTGCCGGCCGCCGCCTGACCTTCAGACGTACACGACGTCCTCGTCCTCCGGGTCGTCGACGACGACCTCGCAGGACGGGCACCACCAGCGGGCCTCCAGCGCGGAGCCGCACGCGCCGTGGCGATACGGCTCGGCGCCCGCGGTCCGCGCGCCCCAGTCGGCCAGCAGCCGCAGCGCGCCGGCGAGCTCGCGCCCGGACGCGCTGAGCTCGTAGGCGAAGCGCGGCGGGCGGTCGGAGTAGGCCTCGGCCACCACCAGGGCCTGCTCGCTGAGCGCCTTCAGCCGCGAGCTGAGGACGTTGGGCGCGATCCCCTCGAGCTGCTCCTGCAGCTCGTTGAACCGCTTCGGGCCCTCCAGCAGGGCGGCGACGACGAGCAGCGTCCAGCGGTCGCCCACCCGCGCGAGCGCGTCGGACAGCGGGCTGGCGGGCGCGGACCGGCGCTTCACGGCGAGCAGCGTACCGCCGCCCCGCACCTGGTACGGTGTCGCTTGCAATCTGCAAGTGACTATGAACCCACTCTTCACCGCCCTCCAGGAGTCCATCGCCACCGTGGCCGAGCGCGTCGGTCCGGCCGTCGTCGGCCTCGGCCGCGGCTGGTCGCGCGGCTCGGGCGTCGTCGTCGCCCCCGGCCGCGTGCTCACCGCCGCGCACGCGCTGCGCGGCGACCAGGTCGCGGTCACGTTCCCCGACGGCCGCACCGCCGAGGGCCGCGTGGCCGGCGCGGACACCGACCTCGACATCGCCGTCGTCCTCGCCGACACCGGCGACGCCGCGCCGGTGGAGTGGGCGCCCGCGGCGGGCGCGCCCGCGCTCGGTGCGGCGGGCGCCGCCGCCCTGGGTGAGCGGCCGGCGGGCGCGCCCGCGCTCGGTGCGGTCGTCTTTGCGTTGGCCAACCCGGGCGGGAGCGGGCTGCGGGTCACGTTCGGCACCGTGTCCGCGACCGGCCGCGGGTTCCGCGGGCCGCGCGGGCGGCGGATCGCGGGCTCGATCGAGCACACCGCTCCGCTGCCGCGCGGGTCCTCGGGCGGACCGCTGGTCGATCCGGACGGGCGCCTGCTCGGGCTCAACGCGGTCCGCCGCGAGGGTGGGCTGATCCTCGCCGTCCCCGTGGACGCCGCGCGCGTGGAGGCGCTCGCCGCGGGCGAGGCGCCGGCGCGCCCGCGGCTCGGCGTGGCGCTTGCGCACCCGCGCGCCGCCCGGCGGCTGCGCGCCGCGGTCGGTCTGCCGGAGCGCGACGGGCTGCTCGTGCACGCGGTGGTCGACGGCTCGCCGGCCGAGCGCGCCGGGCTCGAGCGCGGCGACCTCGTGGTGGCCGCCGCCGGCGCGCCGCTCGCCTCGGCCGACGACCTCTTCGACGCGCTCGACCGCGCCGGCGACGTCCTCACCCTGCGCGTGCTGCGCGGCGCCGAGGAGCGCGACGTCGAGGTTCACTTCAGTTCGTGAAGCATTGCGGCTAGAATGGAGTGCGGATGCCGAACAGCGACTGCCCCGTCTGCCGTACCGCCGACATCGTCTGCGGCAAGTGGACGCTCCTCATCGTGCGTGACCTCGCCGAGGGGCGCGCCCGGTTCTGCGAGCTCGAGCGCTCGCTCGGCGGCATCTCGCCCCGCACCCTCTCGCTCCGCCTGCGCGCGCTCGAGGAGGAGGGCGTCGTCCACCGCCGCACGTTCCCCGAGGTCCCGCCGCGCGTCGAGTACGCGCTGACCGAGAAGGGGATGGCGCTCGTGCCGATCATCGAGTCGATGCGCTCGTACGGGACCGAGTGGCTGGGCGCGGAGGGCGTCTGCACCGAGGCGCCCGAGCCGGCTGTGGCTGCCGCCTGATCATTGCGGCGCCTCCGGGCGCCGGCGTTCACTGCTTGCTGGGTATACGACACTAACGAGCCCCACCCGCCCGCGGGCGCCGAAAAACCGATCATCCCCGCACGGCGGCCGACCCCCTCACTCCCTCACCCGGCAGGCAGTTCGCCGGCGCCACGAGGCGCCACATAGAACAGGGTTCCGTCCGACCGCCCTGCTGCAATCCCCGGTGCTCCGGGCAGGAGGGCGTGAGCGTGCGCCGAAACGGCCGCGCATGCACAACCGGGCGCTCCACGATTCCCTCGCCGCCTTCGTCGAGGAGGCCGCCTGGCAGCTCGCCGAGGAGATCGCCGGCGGCGCCGAGGTGCCCTTCGAGCTCGACGCCACGCCCGCGGGTCGGGCGTCCTCGCCGCTGTACTGCTACCGCCCGCTGACCGGGCGCTTCATCGCGCAGCGCATCGGCATGCTGGGGCGCCTGCCGTCCTATCCCGCCGCCGCGCAGCAGCTGGCGACCACGCCCGACCTCCCGGCGTACCTGCGCGCCATGGGCCGCAAGCCCGGGGACGGGCGGGGCGGGGCCGACGCCGCGCTGCAGGCGTTCCTCGCCGCGGTCTGGGCCGAGCAGACCGAGTTCACCTTCGACGCCGAGCGCTTCGCCCACGCGTACGCGCAGCTCGAGGAGGCCGTGTACGGCGGTTGCTCGCTGTCGGTGGTGATCACGCCCGTCGACGGCCTCGTGATCGAGTCCGAGGAGGTGCCGCTCGGCGACGGACTGAGCCTCGCGCGCGCGTCGAGCATCGCCCACGGCCCCGCCGGGCTGCCGCAGGATCCGCACGCCACGGTCGCGGTCCTCGCGCTGGAGACCGAGGCCGACGACGGCCGCGCGCTGGAGCTCGCCGGCCGCCGCCTGCGCCGGCTGCAGACCGCGCTGCGGCTGTGGGACGACGCCGAGCCGGCGCTCGGGCCGACGGCCTGGGCGCGCACCGACGGCAGCGCGTGGCTGAGCGTCCCGCTGGCCACGGGCGTCCGCCGGCCGGCCGAGGACTGCCTGCTCGGCGCCGAGGAGGAGGACCCGCTGCGCGCGTTCTGCGCGCTGGTCACCCGCCGCACGCCGCGCGCCGGCGAGCTCGCCTGGGCGCTGCGGCGCTTCGAGCTCGGCTGCGAGCGCGGCGGCCCCGTCGAGGCGCTGACCGACTGGCTGCTCAGCGCCCGCGCGCTGTTCGCCGACACCGACAGCCACGGCTACGACGGCGTCGCGCAGCGGCTCGCGGCGATCTGCGCCGAGGCGTCCGACCGCGAGCGCCTCGAGCGCCGCATCCACGAGGCGATCTCGCTCGAGCGCGCGGCAATGGCCGGCTTCGTCCGCCCGACGGGCGAGGTGGAGACGCTGGTCGCCCAGCTCGGCGGCTGCGTGCGCGCCGTGCTGCGCGACGTGCTGTGCGGCCACCTCGACCCGGGGCTGCGCCGCCTAGCCGACGAGATCCTCGCCGAACAGATGGCCGCGCACGAGGGCTAGGCCCTCGACGTCGTGGACGTCGCCGCCGAGCTCGGGGACCTCGAGCGCCGGCGGGTCGCCCAGCTCGCGCCGCAGCCGGGCGATGTTGAACGCGTCGCGCTCGGCCAGCGCGTGCAGCTCCCGCGCCGTCTCCTCCACCCGCGCGCCGAGCGCCGGGCCCAGCGACGCCGGCACCGCGACCGCCGGCGCCCGGTGGACGCGGTTGACCACCAGGCCGCCGAACGGCATCCCGGCGTCGCGCAGCTTGCGGTGGAAGAAGATCGCCTCCTCCGCCGGGTCGTGCCGCGGCGCCGTCACGATCAGGAACGTCGTCGCCGGGTCTTCGAGCAGCGCGCCGACGCGGCGGGCGCGCTCGGTGAACCCGTCGATCATCCCGCCCAGCGAGCGGAAGAACACCGACAGGTCGCGCAGCAGGTCGACGCCGGTGACGCGACGCAGGACCGCGAACACGAGGCCGCTCCCCCGCCCGAGCAGCCCGGCCGGGCGCAGGAACATGCGGATCGCCCGGCCCTGGAAGAACCCGGTCAGCCGGCCGGGGGCGTCGAGGAAGTCGAGCGCGTTGCGCGACGGCGGCGTGTCGAGCACCAGCAGGTCGTAGCCGCCCTGGAGGTCGAGCTCGTAGAGCTTGGCGATCGCCGTGAACTCCTGCGAGCCGGCCACCGCGCTCGAGAGCTGCTGGTAGATCCGGTTGGCGAACACCTCGTCGCGCGTGCGCGCGTCCGGCGCGAGGCGCTCGATCAGCTCGTCGAACGTCCGCTTGGCGTCGAGCATCATCGCCCACAGCTCGCCGCGGCTCTCGATCCCGTGCGCGGCGAGGTCGACCAGCCGCGGCTCGTTGTCCAGCTCGTCCAGCCCGAGCGAGTCGGCCAGCCGGCGCGCCGGGTCGATGGTCACGACGGCCACCTTGAGCCCGCGCTCGGCCATCCCCATCGCCACCGCCGCGGCGGTCGTCGTCTTGCCCACCCCGCCCGGCCCGGCGCAGATGACGATGCGCTTGGAGTCGAGGAGCGGCGTCAGCACGCAGACATTTGGCGCAGATTGCCCATGTCAGCGGGCCTACCCGTCAGATGAGGCCTTCGCGCACCGCGAAGGCGACCGCCTGCGAGCGGCTGCGGGCGTTGAGCTTGGTCACGACGTCGTGCAGGACGTTCTTGACCGTGCGCTCGGAGTAGCTGAGCTCGAGCGCCACCTCGCGGGTCGGATGGCCGGCGGCGATCAGCGACAGCACCTGCTGCTCGCGGTCGGTCAGCGTCGCCGCCGCGGCGCGGGTCGCCGCCGGGCCGTGGCCGTTGGTGGCGGGCACCAGGCTGCCGAGCAGGTCGCCGGCCAGCACGCCGGTGCCGCTCGCGGCGGCGCGCACGGCGGCGCCGAGCGCCTCGGGCGTCAGCTCGTCCTTGCGCAGATAGCCGAGCGCGCCCGCCTGCAGCGCGCGCACGACGCTCTCCTGCCCGGTGTCGGACGAGCACACGATCACCGCCGCGCCGGTCGCCTCGCGCACGGCGCCGACGAAATCCTCGCCGCCCGCCAGCTTGGGGTCGATCAGCACCAGGTCGGCGGCGAACAGCGCGGGGTGCTCCCAGGCGTCGCGCACGTTCTCCGCATCCGCGACGGCCTCGACCTCGTCGACCTGGTCCAGGCACGCCACAAGCCCTCGGCGGTAGATCGTATGTGTGTCGAGTACGAAGAGCTTCACCCTTAGGGGTGGTTGTCGAGGGCCAGGGCTGTGGCGATACTACGCGGAGCCTCAGCGCAAAGAAAGGGCATGCCCCCCATCGCGAACATCTCGGCCCAGATCACCTGCTGTCACGCGGGTCCGGTCGTCGTGTTCCCGAAGCAGACCAAGGTGATGGTCGGGGGAGCGCCGGCGCTGTGCGCGGGCGACATCTCGGCGAACCCGTGCACGTGTCCCGTGCCGCCGTCGCCGGCGAGCAAGCCGTGCACCACCGCCACCGTGATCCCGACGCCGGGAGCGTCGGTCTCCACGAAGGTGATGATCATGGGCAAGCCGGCGATGCTCGGCAACCCGTCGGTGCCCGGCATCACCGACGGCGCGCCCGTGCCGTGCCCCACGCTGATGGTGATGTTTCCAGGTCAGGTCCAGGTGATCGCGACGAGCTAGGCGCTCGCCGCGGGAGAAGAGGTATCGCGGGGATGCCCGAGGTCATGAAGACGGTCGGCCGCTACGAGATCCTGCGGGAGGTGGGTCGCGGCGGCATGGCGATGGTCTATCTGGCCCGCCAGAGCGACCTGGATCGGTTCGTGGCGCTCAAGGAGCTCGGCGCCTTCCACGCGTCCGACCCGTCGTTCGCCCAGCGCTTCCTGCGCGAGTCGCGCGTGGCCGGCTCGCTGTCGCACCCGAACATCGTCACGGTGCACGACTACTTCGAGCACGACGGCACGCCCTACATCGCGATGGAGTACGTCGAGCGCGGCTCCCTGCGCCCGTACGTGGGGCAGATGACGTTCGCGCAGATCGCCGGGGTGCTCGAGGGGCTGCTCGCCGGGCTCACCCACGCGGAGTCGCACGGGATCGTCCACCGCGACCTCAAGCCCGAGAACCTGA
>JAICUS010000243.1 GCA_025935735.1 Solirubrobacteraceae bacterium
AACATCCCGGGCGAGACGGCGGCGCTGCCCGCGGTGCCGGACGAGGACCTCGAGCACGTCCGCACCGGCGAGAAGATCGGCGTCGACCTGGTGGCGCTCTCGTTCGTGCGCAAGGCCGAGGACGTGACGTCGCTGCGCAAGCACACGCGGCTGCCGCTGATCGCCAAGATCGAGAAGCCGCAGGCCGTCCAGCGGGCGGAGGAGATCGTGCGCGCGGCCGACTGCGTGATGGTGGCGCGCGGCGACCTGGGCATCGAGATGCGCATCGAGGAGGTGCCGATCGTCCAGAAGCAGGTGATCGCGCTGGCCGGCGCGCTCGCCCGCCCCTCCATCACCGCCACCCAGATGCTCGACTCGATGGTCGCCTCCTCGCGCCCCACCCGGGCCGAGGTGACCGATGTGGCCAACGCGATCCTCGACGGCACCGACGCGGTGATGCTCTCCCAGGAGAGCGCGGTCGGGCAGTATCCGGTGGAGGCCGTGGCGATGCTGGCATCCATCGCCGAGCGCACGGAGCTCACGCTTCCCTACCGCGAGTGGAACGAGCGCCGCGTGCGCCGCGACCGCCGTGACCCCGCGTACACGCTCGCCTACACGGCCACTCAGGCCGCGCACGAGCTGGCGCTGGCCGCGCTCGTCTGCCCCACGCTGTCCGGCCGTTCCGCCCGACTCATCTCCGCCCACCGCCCGAACGTGCCGATCTACGCACTCTCGCCGGGCCGGGAGACCGTGCGCCGGTGCGGGCTGATGTGGGGCGTCGAGGCCGCGTCGATGCGCCGCTACGAGGTCACCGAGGAGCTGATCGCCGCGGCCGCCGCGCGCGTGGTCGAGCTCGGCTGGTGCAAGCCGGGCGACCGCGTGGGGATCACCGCGGGCCTGCCCTCCGGCCGCCCCGGCACCACCAGCCTGCTCCAGATCCAAGAGGTGTGAGCCTGCGCTGGCTCAACGAGCCGTGGGAGTGGTCGGGCGACGCCTCCGCGCTGACCGTCCACGCCTCGCCCGGCACGGACTTCTGGCGCACCACCCACTACGGGTTCGTCCGCGACAACGGTCACCTGGCGTGGCTGCCGCTGGCCGGCGACGGGCGGGTGTCGCTGCGCTTCGGCGGCGACTTCTCCGCCCAGTACGACCAGGCCGGGCTGATGCTGCGCGTGGACGAGGCGACGTGGATCAAGGCCGGCATCGAGCGCGCCGACGGCCGCGACTGGCTGAGCGTCGTCGTCACCCGCGGCGTGTCCGACTGGTCGCGCCAACCCGCGCCGCCGCCGGACGACGAGGGCTACTGGGAGCTGATCGCCCGCCGCGGCGGCGACGGCGTCGACCTGTCCTGCGCCGGCGAGCCGATCCGCCTCGCGCCGCTCCCACCCGACGTCCCGCTCATGGCCGGAGCGATGTGCGCCGCCCCCGACGGCCCGGGCTTCACCGCCCGCTTCCAGGACCTCCGCGTACATAAAGGGGACTGTCCCCTTTAGGCGGCGGCGACCCGGGAAAACCGCCCGGACGCAGGGCGTTCCCGCCGCCGGGGACTGTCCCCTTCAGGTGACGGCGAGGTCGTGGCCGAACGCGGCGCGGAAGACGTCGGCCTGGCGCTCGGCCGCCCAGCGGGCGATCGTGACGTCCTCGTCGGAGCGCAGGTGGAGCTCGACCGTGCCGTCGCGGACGCTGACGTCGGCCGCGCGGACGGCCTGGTCGCGGGAGCGCTCGAGCTGCTCGGCCAGCCGGACCATCGCGGTGATCCGGGTGAGCAGCTCGAGGTCGCCGGCGCGCGCGAGCGGGGCGAACTCGCCGAGCGCGGGCGTGCCCTTGCGGTGGTAGCGGGCGGCCTGGCCGATCAGCGCGGCCTCGCGCGGGGAGAAGCCGGGCAGGCCCGCACTGAGGATCAGGTAGCGGGAGTGCTTGTGGTGGTCGTCGTAGTCGACCGCGGTGCCGATGTCGTGCAGGACAGCCGTGGCGCAGAGCAGCTCGCGCTCCTCCGGGTCGCCGCGGTGCAGGCCGGCGGCGGCGAGCGCGTCCCACGTCTCCAGCGACAGCCGGGCGACGTGGTCGGCGTGGTGGAAGTCCGTGTGGTACTGCGCGGCCAGGTTGCGTGTGCTGGCCCGGCGGACGTCGGCGAGCAGCGGCGGGTCGCCCAGCGTCGTCTCGAAGAACACGCCCTCGCGCAGGCCGGCCTCGGTGGCCTCGAGCACGCCGAAGCCGCCGGCCTCCATCACCGCGTCGACCACCAGCGCGCCGGCCAGGATGAGGTCGCCGCGCGCGGCCTTGATCCCGGGGACGTTCCCGCGCTCGGCCGGCGACATCTCCGTGAACTGCTCGATCAGCGCACCCAGCGCCTCGCGGGTGATGCGGAAGCCCTGGATGCCGTAGGACGGCAGCCCGGCGGCCAGCTGGGCGGCCGCGGCCAGGTTGCGCACCGTGCCGCCGATCCCCGTCAGCCGCCCGCCGTCGCTACCAATCCCCGCCCACCCCGCGGCGGCGACCTCGCCCGCCACGTGGTCGCGCAGCGCCCGCACCGCCTTGCGCTTGGCGGATGCGCCCGGAAGGAAGCGCTCGGTCATCCGCACGGCGCCCAGCGGCCAGGAGCGCGCGTCGGCCGCCTCGCGTCCCTCCACGCGGGTGAGCTGCAGCGAGCCGCCGCCGAGGTCGAGCACGACGCCCTGCGTCAACGTCGTCGAGTTGATCGCGGCGAGGTAGCCGTAGCGCGCCTCCGCCTCGCCGCTGAGCACCTCGACCTCCAGCCCGGAGCGCTTGCGCGCCTGCTTGAGGAACTTCTCCTGGTTGCCGGCGTCGCGGATCGCCGAGGTGGCCACGGGCCGCACCGCCGACACGCCCGTCGCCCGGCAGAAGTGCGCGTAGAGCTCGAGCGTCTCCAGCGCCCGCTCCATCGGCGCGGGCTGGAGCTCACCCGCCGCGTCCAGCCCCTCGCCGACCCGCACCGCCTCGTGGATCTCGTCGGTGCGCTTCCACCACTCGTCGGTGTACGTGAAGACGACCAGGCGGAACGAGTTCGACCCGCAGTCGATGACCGCAAGCCGGGAGTCGGTCACGGCTTCTCGATCAACTCGATCCTGTAGCCGTCGGGGTCGCGGACGAAGCAGATCCGGTTGCCGCCCTCGCGGATCCGGTACGGCGGCTTCTCGGGCTCGATGCCCTTCTCGGACAGCGCGGAGAGCGTCCCGTCGAGGTCGTCCACCGTGAGCGCGATGTGGTTGTAGCCCGTGCCGAGGTCATAGGAATCGACCCCGTGGTTGTAGGTGAGCTCGAGGCGCTCGCTGTCCCCCGGCAGCGCCATGAACACGTTGATCGCCTCGTCGCGGATCGGCATCCGGCGGCGCTCCTCGAAGCCGAGCGCCTCATAGAAGGCGACGGACCGGTCGATCTCGCCGATCCGGTAGCAGGTGTGAATCAGCTCCATGACGCGGCCGAGAGTACCGTCCGGCCGATGATCGTCGAGCGCTCCATGAACGACAGCTGGCTGTCCAACACCTACCTCGTGGCCGCCGGGCCGAACACCGACGCGTTCCTGGTCGACGCGGGCGGCCCGCTGGACCCGCTGCTCGCCAAGGCCGACGAGCACGGCGTCACCGTCACGCACATCCTGCTCACCCACCACCACGGCGATCACGTGGCCGAGCTGGGCGCGGCGCTGGAGCGCTGGCCGGACGCGCAGGTGCTGGCCCACCCGCAGGAGCGCGTCCCCGGCACGACCGGCGACCTCAACCCGGGCGACACGGTCGACGTCGGAGGTCTGACCGTCGAGGCGCTGCACACCCCCGGCCACACCGCGGGGATGCTCAGCCTGCTGGTCGAGGGCGAGGTGTTCACCGGCGACACGCTGTTCAAGGGCTCGGTGGGGGGCGTGCGGGCGCCCGGATCGACCTCGTTCGCGGACATCAAGCACTCGATCATGGAGGTGCTGCTCGCGCTGCCGCCCGAGACCGTGATCCGGCCCGGCCACACGGACCCGACGACCGTGGGCGACGAGCTCGAGCACAACCCGTTCGTGCGCGTCTGGCGCGGGCTGGACGCCGAGGGCGACGACCGCTGCACGGCGCTGGGCGACCCGGCCACGCTCGTGCTCTGGGGACCGGACTACGACGGCGGCCACAAGGCCTGGGTGCGGTGGGAGAACGGCGCCGACGACATCGTGCCGGGCTCCCGGGTGGAGCGCTAACGTCGAGGGGCGTGACCCGCGAGCCGCAAGAGAAGAAGACCAACCTCTCGCTTCAGACCCTCCTCATCTCGAGCGTCTCGGCCGTCGTGGCGGCCGCGGTGGTCCCGCTGTTCTGGCAGCGCGGATCGCTGCTCGCCACGGCGCTCACGCCGATCGTCGTCGCCCTCGCCTCCGAGGCGCTCAACCGCCCGGCCAAGGCGATCACCGCCGCCGCGCCCAAGGTCGCCCGCCGCAGCGCCACCGGCGCCGCGCTGCGCAGCCGCCAGCCCACCGGGGTCGGCGCGCGTGGCGAGGGCCCGGAGCGGGTCGGCCGCGGCCGCCCGCCCGCGCGCGACGGCGCCCCGCCCGCCTGGTCCGGCGACGCCGAGGATCCGTTCGGCCTGCGCGCGCCGGAGCCCAAGCGCCGGCGGCTGCCGGTCCGCCTCGCGGTGATCACCGGGCTGCTCGCCGCGGTGATCGGCGCCGCCGTGGTCACGACGTCCGAGCTGGCCGTGTTCGGCCACTCGATCGGCCACAGCTCCCGCGAGACGTCGCTGTTCGGCGGCAGGTCGAGCCGCACGCCGACGCCGACCCCCACGCCGACGCCGGGCGCCACCGCGACGAAGACGGCGACCCCCAGCGCGACCGCCACGGCCACGCCCACCGCCACGCCGTCGGCCACCGCCAGCCCGGAGGCGACGGCCACCGCCACCGCGGTCCCCCAGACCGAGACGCCGCCGCCGGCGCCCACGGCGACGGCCACGCCGTAGTGGCGAAGGACCGCATCCCCACCAGCCGGATCTCCCGCACCGCGCGGGTGTCCGGCCTCGCCGCCGGGCAGGCCGCGCGGCACCTGGGGACGCGGGCCACGAACCTGGCGCGCTCCGAGCAGGGGCGCGAGGCGGCGCTGGAGCGCCGCCACGTGGAGGCGGCCGAGCAGATCGTCACCGCGCTGGGGACGATGAAGGGCGCGGCGATGAAGCTCGGCCAGGTGATGAGCTTCCTCGACGTCGGGCTCGTGCCCGAGGAGCACCGCGAGGAGTTCCAGCGCAAGCTCGGCGCGCTGCGCGACGCCGCGCCGAAGGTCCGCTTCGGCGACATGCGCAAGGTGGTCGAGTCAGAGCTCGACGAGTCGCTGAAGGAGGCGTTCGCCGAGTTCGACGAGGAGCCGATCGCCGCCGCCTCGATCGGCCAGGTCTACCGCGCGCGCCTCCACGACGGCCGCGAGGTGGCGGTCAAGGTCCAGTACCCCGGCGTCGCCGCCGCCGTGCGGGCGGACATGCAGAACCTCGGGATGATCCTGCGGCTGATGAAGCGGATCGCCCCCGGCCTGGACGTCAAGGACACGGCCGAGGAGATCCGCTCGCGCATCGGCGACGAGCTCGACTACGAGCTCGAGGCGACCAACCAGCGCGCGCTCGCCCGCATCTACCGCGGGCACCCGTTCATCCACGTGCCCGAGGTGGTCAACAGCCTCACGCGCGAGAAGGTCATGGTCTCCGAGTTCGTGCGCGGCGTCGGCTTCGACTCGATCAAGGAGGCCGACCAGGACACGCGCGACCGCGTGGGCGAGATCGTCTTCCGCTTCTACTTCGGCTGCATGTACCGCCACCGTCAGTTCTCCGGCGACCCCCACCCCGGCAACTTCCTGCTGCTCGCCGACGACCGCGTGGCGTTCCTGGACTTCGGGCTGTTCAAGGTCATGCCCGCGCACCTGCTCGAGCTCGAGCTCGAGTGCCAGCGCGCCGGCCACGAGGGCGACGCCCAGCGCCTCTACGACGTCTTCGTCGAGGGCGGCCTGATCAAGAAGCCGGACCGCTTCCGGCCCGACAAGGTGCTCTCGCAGTTCCTCGACGCCACGTGGTGGTACCTGACCGACGAGGAGATCGAGCTCGAGCCGCACATCGCCACGCAGGTGATGATCGATATGTCGGACCCGCGCTCGCAGCACTTCGGCCAGATGCGCCACGAGACGCTCCCCGCCGACCACATCTTCGGCCGCCGGGTAGAGATGCTCACGCTCGCCGTGCTCGGGCAGCTGCACGCGCGCGCCAACTGGCACCGGATCGCCCGCGAGTGGATGTACGGCGACCCGCCGGTCACCGAGCTCGGAAAGCTCGAAGCCGCGTTCTACGCGCGCCGGGGCGCCTAGTTCCAGCTGGGCCCGGGCGTGCTCGACGGCCCGGTGGTGACGAGCTCGCGGTCCGCGACGGCGTCCACGACCTCCTCGACCTCCTCGACCTCTTCGCCGTCGGGCTTGGGCTCGGCGTCGCAGGTCACCTTCATCATCCCGGTGGGCACGTTCTTGTCGCCCACCACGGTGAGGCCGCAGATGATGTCGCCCTCTTCCCAGCCCATGCGCTCGATGTCGAAGTAGGCCAGGTGCACCTCGGTCGCCCGGCCGCCCCACTGACACGTCTTGTCGTGGACCTCCTTGGCCTGGCAGACGGCGCGCATGTTCTTGCCGGACGCCTCGACGCTCACCCCGCCAAGGGTACCCTGACTTCGTTGCCCTATCCGCCCGGCATCCTCGCGCGCGGTCCCTGGCCGCCCGGCCGGGTGTCCGGCCGCTGGAGCGAGCGCGACTACGAGCCGCCGGCGGACAAGAGCGACGCGGCCGACGCGGCGATCGCCGCGCTGCTGGACCGCGGCTCGCCCGCGCACGACGGGATCGCGGCGCGCCTGGCCGGCTACACGGCCGACGACGGCGAGCTGCGGCTGGAGCTGCAGCGCATGCGCTGGGCGCTGCGGCTGGTGGACGGCGCGTCCGGCGCGCTGTCGGTGCTGTGCGTGGTGCGCGACCCGGAGGGCCGCTGGCTGGCCGGCCGGCGGGCGGACTGGGTGGCCACCTGGGCCGGCATGTGGGCGCTCGGCGCGGGCGGCGCCGTGGACGCCGGCGAGGACCCGGCGGGCGCGCTCACCCGCGAGCTCGAGGAGGAGTGGGGCGTGGTCCCCGAGCGCCTGGCGGTGGAGGCGCTGATCGCCACGCCGAACGACATGACGATGCTGGTCGGGCAGGCCTGGCTCGCCCTCGGCGCCGAGGTCCGCCGCGACCACGAGCACGACGCCCACGAGTGGTGGCCCGCCGACCCGGACGCGTGGCCGGAGTACGCCCATCCCCAGCTGCGGCTGCTCGCCGGGGTGCTCGAGTGAGCTTTCGCACGCTCAAGTACCTCTCCTTCGTCCACTCGGCGATCTACACGTGCCTGCTGATCGCCTGGATCGTGCCCGGGCTCAAGCAGGAGGAGTGGGTGCTCGGCTGGTGCCACGGCATCGGCTGGATCGTCATGTCGCTGCTCTGCCTGGACGCCGTCCGGCGCCGGACGATCCCGCTGTGGCTCGGCGTGATGGTCGCGGTCGTCGGGGGCGTCGGGCCGTTCGCGGGCACGATCGGGTTTCTCATCGAGGAACAGCGCGCAAAACCGCCTGCAGGGCGAATCGAACGCGGTATGGTCTAAACCCGGTTATGGCAGTCACCACCACGGTCGAAGTGGTCATGCCCCCGATGGGCGACTCGGTTTCCGAGGGCTCCGTCCTCGAGTGGCACAAACAGGAGGGCGACGAGGTCGCGGAAGACGAGACCCTCGTCGAGATCTCCACGGACAAGGTCGACGCGGAGGTGCCGTCGCCGGTCAGCGGCACAGTGGTGAAGATCCATGCCGCGGAGGGCGACACCGTGGGCATCGGCGCGGTGCTGGCGGAGATCGCGCCCGGCAACGGCGCGGCGCCCGCCCAGGTCGACGAGCCGCCCGCCGCCGAGGAGCAGGTCGTCGACATCACGATGCCCGCGATGGGCGAGTCGGTGTCCGAGGGCACGATCCTCGAGTGGGCCAAGCAGCCCGGCGATCACGTGGACGCCGACGAGACGATCGTCGAGATCTCCACCGACAAGGTCGACGCCGAGGTGCCGGCGCCCGGCGCGGGGACGATCACCGAGCTGCTGGCCGCCGCCGGCGACACGGTGACGGTCGGCCAGGTCATCGCGCGCATGTCCTCCGGCGGCAACGGCGCGGTGGCCACCAAGCCGCCCGAGCCGACCGCCGCGCCGCGTCCCGCCGGCGACACCGAGACCGTCCGCACGCCCGAGGGGATCAAGGTCACGCCCGTGGCGATGCGCGTCGCCGCCGCCCAGGGCGTCGACCTCTCCAAGGTCCAGGGCACCGGGCCCAACGGCCGCATCTCCAAGGCCGACGTGCTGGCGTTCGAGGGTATTGCGGAGCTTAGGGGCGCGGCGCCGGCCGTCGCGGGCACGCAGACCCTGCTCAAGGGCGCGAGCGCGATGCTCGCCCGCTACATGGACGAGTCGCG
>JAICUS010000333.1 GCA_025935735.1 Solirubrobacteraceae bacterium
CTCGTGCGGGATGGCCCGCATGATCGCCTCGCGCAGGCCGCCCAGCACGAGCAGGAACGCCACCACGCCCTCGATGACGATGCACGACATCGCCACCGGCCAGGCGAGCTTGCGGCCGAGGATGAGGTCGAACGCCACGATCGCGTTCAACCCGAGCCCGGAGGCCAGCGCGAACGGCAGGTTCGTGAACAGCCCCATGGCGACCGTCGCCACCGCCGCGGCCAGCGCCGTGGCCACCGTGACCGCGCCGACCGGCATGTGCGCGGCCGACAGGATCGCCGGATTGACGAAGACGATGTAACACATCGTCAGGAACGTCACGACGCCGCCGAGCACCTCCGTGCGTACCGTCGAGCCGCGCTCGCGGATGGCGAAGAAGCGCTCGAGCGGCGACTCGGCGCGGGTGCTGTCAGACGCTGCGGTGGTCACCATGCCCGGACGCTACACCGGGTTCCGGCGGCACCGAAGCGCGCGCGTCAGCGCTGCGTCACATCGCGCGCAAACTGCTCGAAGACGTCGACGTAGCGCTGCAGGTCCGCATCGCTGTGCATGACCGACAGCGTCCACTCCTCGTCCTGGCCGGGCGTCATGAAGATGCCGTTGTTCATGTGGTAGAGCCAGGCCAGGTCGCTCAGGTCGTGGTGGATCTTCGTCAGGTAGTCGCGGTACTCGCGCACCGGCTCCGACGAGAACACCACGCAGCCCTTCGAGCCCAGCCCGACCGTGTGCGCCGGCAGCCCGTACTCGGCGATCACGCGCTCGCAGCCGTCCATCAGCCTGCGGTTGGCGGCGTGCAGCCCGGCATAGGCGTCGGCGGTGAGGACGTCGATCAGCGTCGCCTGGGCGGCGGCCATGACCAGCGGGTTGCCGTTGAACGTGCCCTGCTGGCGCACCTTGTTGGACTCCACCATCTCGGCCGGCCCGTCGGCCATGCCGATCGCGCCGCCGGGGAGGCCGCCGCAGATCGCCTTGGCCAGGCAGACGATGTCGGGCGTGACGCCGAACAGCTCGGTCGCGCCGCCCGCGGCCACCGCCGCGCCGGTCTTGACCTCGTCGAAGATCAGCACCGCGCCCGCCGCCTGCGTGAGCTCGCGCGCCCGCTGCAGGTAGCCGTCGACGGGCGGGACGATGTTCACGTTCATCATCGCCGGCTCCATGATCACGCCGGCCACGTCGTCGCCCAGCGCGGCCTCCAGCGCCGCCGCGTCGTTGAACGGCACCACCCGGGTGGCCTCGGAGGTGCCGGGCGCGTAGCCCAGCCCGTAGGGGACGGGGTTCGGGTGCTCGCGCGGGCCCATCTCCTCGGCCGGCGGCTTGACCGACACCATCACCGCGTCGTGGTGGCCGTGATAGGTGCCCTCGATCTTGACGATCACGTCGCGGCCGGTGAGCCCGCGGGCGAGGTGGATGGCGTCCATCGTGGACTCGGTGCCGGAGTTGGTGAAGCGCCAGTGCGGCAGGCCCCAGCGGCGGCGCAGCTCCTCGGCCACGATGATCGAGCCCTCGGTGGGCGCGGCGAAGTGCGTGCCCTGGTCCATCCGCGCCTTCACGGCGGCGGCGATCGCCGGGTTCGCGTGCCCGACGCACATCACGCCGAAGCCGTTGTGGAAGTCGACGTACTCGTTGCCGTCGACGTCCCACACGCGCGAGCCGGATCCGTGCTCCAGGTAGGTCGGCCACGGATCGGCGCGCTGGAAGGAGGACGGGACGCCGGACGGCATGACGTCCTTCGCGCGCGTGAAGTACTCCGCGGAGCGGCCGGTGCGGTTGCGCAGCCGCGCCTGCTCGCGCTCCATCAGGGCGTTGACGTGCTTGCGATCGATGTGCCCGGCGGCGGGCAGGGTGGCGGACATGCGGAAAGCACCTCCTTCAGGGTGACCGTGTTCGACGGGCACCGGTGGGCGGTGGCCGCTGTTTCGAGCGTATACCTCGCGCACGCGGATTCCTGTACGGATATCCCGCCGTTCGTGCAGACTTGTCGGATGCTCGGTTTCCGGGACCTCGGGTGGCTGCAGTTCGAGCAGTTGTGCGCGCTGCTGCTGCAGGCCGAGTCCGGGATCGCGCCCGAGGCCTGGGAGGGGTCCGCGGACCAGGGCCGCCGCTTCGTGTCCGAGGAGCCGGTGCGCTTCGCCGGGCAGACGCTCGCGCCGCCGGTGATGGTGTGCTGCGTGTGGCTGCGCGGCGGCGCGAGCGAGCGGAGCGCGCGGCTGGCCATGCTGCCCGGCGGTGAGGCGGCGCTCAGAGCCCGCGGCATGAGCACGATCGAGGTGAGCCTGCCCGGCACCGGCAGCCGGGCGGACGAGCCGCTGCCGCCGCGGCCGTCGTGGCCCTCGTGGCTGCTGCTCTACAACGGCGACCCGTCCGATCTGGCGGGGCCGCCGCGCGAGGGCTTCCTGGCCGTCGGCGAGGCGGAGATCGTGGCCGCGATCGACCGCCACCCCGAGGTGCGCCTGGCGCTGCCGTCCGTGCTCGCGCTGCGCCCCGAGCCGGCGCGCAACGGCTCGACGCTCGACCTGGCCGCCGCGCGCGAGCTGGCGGACGTGTTCGTCCCGACCGCGGCCTACGAGCGCACGCTGGCCACGCTGCGCCGCCACCACTTCGCGGTGCTCACCGGGCCGCCCGAGATGGGCAAGACCGCGATCGCGCGGATGATCTCGCTGGCGCTGCTCGACGACGGCTGGGAGGCGCACGAGTGCACCCGGCCCGAGCAGGTCTACGAGCGGCTGGACCCGGAGCGGCGGCAGGTGTTCGTGGCCGACGACGCGTTCGGGTCGACCGAGTACCGCCCGGACGCCGCCGAGCGCTGGGCGCGCGAGCTCGACCGCATCCTGCGCTCCACCGGCGAGCACACGTGGCTGATCTGGACCTCGCGCCCGGCGCCGCTGCGGGCCGGGCTGAGAGCCATCCACCGCGAGCGCGGCGGCGAGCGCTTCCCGCAGCCCGCCGAGGTGCAGGTGGACGCGTCCGCGCTGGGCGTCGACGAGAAGACCCTGATCCTGTTCCGCCACGCCCGGGCGGCGGGCCTCGGCCGGCGCCAGCGCCAGCGCGTGATCGAGTGCGGCGAGGCGATCGTGGGCCATCCGCACTTCACGCCCGAGCGGATCCGCCGCTTCGTCGCCCGCGGTCTGCCGGTCCGGGGAATCGAGGCCGAGCTGGCCGAGCCCACCGAGGCGATGGCCGCCTCCTACGCCGCGCTGGGCGAAGAGCACCGCGAGCTGCTGCTGGCCATGCTCGACTGCCCGCCGGGCCCGGTCGCCGAGCGCGACCTCGCCGTCGCGCTGCGCCGCCACGCCAGCAGCCCGCTGCCCAAGGCGCCGGCCGAGCTCGTCGACCGCCTCGCCGACCACTTCCTGCGGGTGATCGCGTGAGGGTGACCTGGGTGCACCCGAGCTGGCGCGACCTGGTGATCGGCGCGCTGGCCGCCGACCCCGTCCAGCGGCGGCGCTTCCTCGCCCGCTGCGGCGTCGACGGCGCCACGCTGGCGCTCTCGACCGCGGGCGGCGCGGCCGGCGAGCGCGAGCGGCCGCTGCTGCACGCGGACGCCGACTGGGACGCGCTGGCCGACGGCCTGCACCGCCTGTGCGCGGACCTCGACGAGGCGGACGCCGTGCGGCTGCTCACGGTGCTGGCCGATGCCGAGCCCGACCCGGAACTCAGCGCGCTGGCCGCGCTGGTGGCCCGCCGGCTCGCCGGGCGCTGGAAGGGCCGGGCGGTGGGGGTCGACGCCCTGGCCGCCTGGGCGGCGGTGGCGGCGAAGCTGCCCGTGCGCCCCGAGGCGCCGTCCGCCGCCGCCACCTGGATCGGCCTGGAGCCCCACGCCGCGCCCGACTCGCCGCTCGAGCTCGAGCGCTTCGCCGACTGGCTGCGGCTGGCCGAGGTGCTGGCCGAGCACGACCCGGAGCTGCTGGCCGGGCTCGGCTTCCCCCACCGTTACGGGCCGGTGCTGGCGACGTTCGTCCACGCCGCGCCGCTGGACGAGCCGCCGCTGGAGCACGACCTGCGCCTGCAGGCGCTCGAGCGGCTCGGCCGCCTCGACGAGGCGCGCGGAGAGCGGGCCCTGAAGACGCTCGAGCAGCTGCGCAGCGGCGAGTCCGTGCCCGCGTTCGCGCCGCCTGACGAGCCGCTCCGCCCGCCCCGCTCGCGCTTCCCCGTCGAGCGCGTGCTGCAGGACTTGGTCGAATAGTCAGTACTTCTGCCGGGTAGCCGGGTCACACACCGGATTCCGAGACGGAGGTGGCGACCGATGAAGGCGATGCTGGCGGGAGTGCTCGCGGCCGCGGCAGTGGCGGTCGCCGGCTGCGGCTCGCAGGAGGCGTCCGTCCTCAAGACGGCGTTCGACCACCCGATCAAGAGCGCGAACGCCACGATCGCGTTCGACGTCACGTCGCCCCAGGAGTCGGCGCACGTCAACGTCTCCGGGCCGTTCAGGTCCAACGGCGCGGGGAAGCTGCCCAGCCTCGACTGGCGGATCCACATCACCGGCGGTCCGCGGGCCATCGACGGCGAGATCATCTCCACCGGCGACGACGCCTTCATCAAGTACGACGGCCAGACCTATGAGGTGGGCCAGGCCGCGCTCCAGAAGCTGCAGGCGCAGGGCGCGCAGCAGGGCTCGCTCAAGGGGGCCGACCTCTCGCAGCTGACGCGCAAGATGCGCGACTGGTTCCCGCAGAGCAGCACGCAGCAGGACGCGCAGCTCGACGGCGAGCCGGTCACCCGCGTCACCGGCCGGCTGGACCTCTCGCGGGCGGTCAAGGACATCTCCCAGCTCGCCCAGAGCGGGCCGGCCGTCACCCAGAAGGACATCGACCAGCTCGACAAGCTCGTGACCGACCCGCGGTTCACCGTCGACGTCGGCAAGAGCGACGGCAAGCTGCGGCGCATCCTCGCCACGCTGCGCATCCGCGGCCGGGGCTCGATGCGGCTGGAGGTGCGCTACCGCGACATCGACAAGCCGGTGACGATCGACGCGCCCTCGGGCGGCCTGCCGCTGTCGCGGCTGGAGAAGAAGCTCGAGCACGACTTCGGCTCGAGCGAGTCGTCCGGCACGGGCAGCAGCGCCTAGCGCAGCGCCGCCCGGCGCACCTTGCCGGACGGCGGCTTGGGCAGCTCGTCCGTGAAGTCGACGATCCGCGGGTACTTGTACGGCGCCGTCTGCGCGCGCACGTGCTCCTGCAGCTCGCGGGCGAGCGCGGCCGACGGCGCGTAGGCGTCGCGCAGCACGACCACGGCGCGCACGACCGAGCCGCGCTCGTCATCGGGGGCGGCGACCACGGCCGCCTCGGCCACCGCGGCGTGGGAGACGAGCGCGGACTCGACCTCGAACGGGCCGATCCGGTAGCCGGCCGAGATGATCACGTCGTCCGTGCGGCCCTCGAAGAACAGGAAGCCGTCCTCGTCGGCCGCCACGCGGTCGCCGGTGCGCCACGGGCCGGCGTGCGGCGCCTCGCCCAGGTAGTGCAGGAAGAACGTCGGGTCGCTGGCGGGGTCGAGCACGAGCTCGCCGTCGTCGACCTCCAGCCGCACGCCGGGCAGCGGCCGGCCCATCGAGCCGGGCCGCGGCGTCTCGCCGGGCGGCGTCCCCGTCAGCTGGCCGGTCTCGGTCTGGCCGTAGCCGTCGCGGATCCACACGCCGGTGGCCTCGTGCCAGGTGTGCAGGACCTCGGGGTTCAGCGCCTCGCCGGCGGCGACGAGGCCCCGGAGCGGCAGCGCCGTGAGCGTCGCCCGCTTGGCGATCACCCGGTACTCGGTCGGCGCCATGCACAGCACGTCCACGCGCTCGCGCGCGAGGAGCTCGAGGCGCTCGTGCGGGTCGAAGCGCGCGTCGTGCAGCAGCGCCGCCGCGCCGCGCAGCCAGGGCGCGATGAACGCGTTGCGGGCCGACTTCGACCAGCCGGCCGCCGCCGTGCACCAGACGAGCTGGCCGGGCTCCGGGGCCAGCCAGTGGCCGGCCTGCAGCGCCTGTCCGGCCAGGTAGCGCTGGCCGTGCAGCACCGCCTTGGGCTCGCCGGACGTGCCCGAGGTGAACGTGAGCAGGCAGGGGTCCTCCGGCGCGAGGCGGGCCGGCGGCGGCGCGGGAGTGTGAGATGCGTCATCGAACGGCACCCACAGCGTCTCGCCGGACCAGGCGCCGAGCGCCTCCGCGTTGCGCCGGTCGGCCACCACCAGCCGCGGCTGGGCCACCGCCAGGCGCAGCGCGAGGTCCTGGGCCCGCAGCTGCTCGGTGCAGGGCAGCACGACGTAGCCCTGCCGGAAGCAGGCGAGCATCGTCAGCGCCCATTCCGGGCGGTTTCCGACCAGGGTCAGGACCACGTCGCCGCGGCGGACGCCGAGCGCGTGCAGGCGCCCGGCCAGCCGCCGCGCGCCCTCCGCGACCGCGCCGAACGTCCACTCCCGGCGGGCGCCGTCGCGGGCCAGCTCGACCAGCGCGCGGCCGTCCGCGGGCGCCTTCTCGACCACCTCGCAAGTGAAGTTCACGCCGCGGGAGCCTAGATATGCTCGCCGCCATGGCCGCGGTCGACGAGAAGACCGACGAGCAGAAGGCGATCATCGAGATGGTCCGCCAGTTCGTCGACGAGCAGATCATCCCCCAGGCCGAGCACTACGACTCGGCCGACGAGTTCCCCGAGCCGATCGTGGCCCAGATGCGCGAGCTCGGGCTGTTCGGGGTGACGATTCCCGAGGAGTACGGCGGGATGGGTCTCGACCTGACGACCTACGCGATGATCGTCGAGGAGCTCTCGCGGGGCTGGATCAGCATCTCCGGCATCGTCAACACGCACTTCATCGGCTCCTACCTGCTGATGAAGTTCGGCACCGGCGCGCAGCGCGAGCGGCTGCTGCCCAAGATGGCCA
>JAICUS010000474.1 GCA_025935735.1 Solirubrobacteraceae bacterium
ATGCCGCGCTGAACAGCCACGGGTAGACGGCGGGCCGGGTGCCGACGCCGGCGGCCAGCCGCGGCCCGGCGAGCGCGAGCAGCCCGAAGTCGAACGCTCCCAGCCAGGCCGGCGCGCATCCGCCGACGACGAGCCGCACGCACCGGCCTCCAGGGGCGGCCGCCCGGCCGCGCGTCATGCCGCGGCCGCGAAGGCGTCCGCGACCGCGCCGTGCGGCAGGCACGGGATGGCGCGGTCCCGGGCGGCGGCCAGCAGGCGGCGCAGCACGTCGATCCGGTGTGCGCGGCCGAGGATCTCCGGGTGGCAGGTCACGGTCGTGTGTCGGTCCTCGGAGGCGGCGGCGGCGAGCTCGGCCAGCCAGACGGCCAGCAGCCCGGCGGGGTCGGTGGTGTGAGCGAAGTGCGGCGCGTCGTCCAGCGCCCAGTCGACCGGCAGCTCGACCAGCCGGCGCCCTGCCGCCTCGACGACGTAGGGGCGGTCGTCGCCCATGAGGCTCGAGTCGTAGGCGAACCCGGCGGCGGCGAGCCCGTCCAGCGTGACCGGCGTCAGGTCCCACCCGGGCGCGCGGTAGCCGCGGGGCGGGCGCCCGCAGACGGCCGTCAGCGCGGCGGTGCCGGCGGCCACCTCGGCGCGCTGCTCCGGGGCGTCGAGCGCGGCCGGGAAGCGGTGCGTGTGGCCGTGGTGGCCGACCTCGTGGCGGCCGGCGGCCAGCGCCGCGACCGTGCCGGCGTGGCGCTCGGCGGTCACGCCCGGGACGTAGAACGTGGCCGTCACGCCGAACTCGTCGAGCGCCGCGAGCACCCGCTCGAGGCCGGCGCCCAGGCCGTAGCTGCGCTCGGAGACGCGCGAGAGCCGGTGCGCGTAGCCGGCGCCGCCGTCGGGCAGCCCGGCGGCGCCGTCGACGTCGACGGTGACCGAGAGCCCGGCCATCTCACGCGACCTCGGCGAAGAGGACATACGCGCGCCCGGCCGCGCGGTCGACCGCGACGTCGACGCCCACCCCGCCCCGCGCGAGCGCGGCGGTCATCGCGCGGCGGACTTCGAGGCGACGGCCGGCGCCGGACGGGGCGGCGCGGTCGAGCGGGATCTCGACGCGCGCCACCGGCCGGCCGGAGCGCTGCGGCTCGGCCGTCAGGGCCCACTCGATCAGCACGTCGTCGGCCGGGACGGATGCAGGCCGGACCGCCGCATACAGCTCCGGGCAGTACGCGACCAGCCGGGCGCCCAGGCCGCCGAGGTAGAGCGCAAGCGCAGGCGCGGACAGCGGGTCGGCCGTCCAGCGGATCGTCCGCACGCCGAGGGCGAGCGCGCGCTCGCGCTGGGCGAGCTTCAGCCGCCGGCCGATGCCCCGCCCGCGCCACGCGCGCTCGACGGCGAGGCCGCAGGAGAACAGCTCGCCCGCGCCCGTGGGCAGCGCGAACGAGAACCCGACCGGCCGGCCGCCGGCCAGCGCGACGAGCGCCAGGCCGCCGTGCCCGGCGACGGTCTGGACCAGCCACGCCGGCAGCGCGTCGCGGTCCGAGAAGGCCAGCGCGCGGGCCACCAGCGCGCAACCCGCGACGATCTGACCGCCGCGGGCGTCGCGCACCTCGACCTCGCCCGCCGGCCGGATGGGCGGCGCGGCGCCGGGCGCGGGCGGCGGCGCGGCGCCGGGGGCGTCGGTGTGGATCTTCGGCATCCCGCCACGATCCGGCGGGAGGGCGCGGGCCGCCATCCCGCGATCGGTGGAGCGGCGGTGGCCTGCGGCAGCGAGATCGGCGGACCCGGGCATCCCCGAGCGGATCCGGCGATCGGCGGATACCGGCGGCCGCCGCCGGCGCGCAGGGTGGCGGCATGCAGACCGCCACGCTCACCGGGTTGCGCGTCAGCGACGCGTTCGCCCTGCCCGCCGCCGGGTCCGAGGTCGTCGCGTACGCCCGGCGAGAGGACCGCTATCCCGTCCACGTCGACCGCGACGACGCGGCGGTGCGCCGGCACCTCGGCGAGCTGCTGGCGCAGGCGACGACCGTCGCGGTGGTCGGCGACGACACCGTGGACGCCCTCTACGGCGGCGCGCTGCGGCGACAGCTGCGCGAGCTCGGGCTCGACGTGCTCTCACGGACGGTCCCGGCGGGCGAGCGGAGCAAGTCGCTCGAGTCGGCCACGGCGCTGTGGCACTGGCTGGCCGCCGGGCCGCTCGGGCGCCGGGACGCGCTGCTGTGCCTCGGCGGCGGCGTGATCGCCGACCTGGGCGGCTGGGTGGCCAGCGCGTACATGCGCGGCGTCCCGTACGTGAACCTGCCGACGACGCTGCTCGCGATGGTCGACGGCGCGCTGGGCGGCAAGGTGGCGGTCAACCATCCCGTGGCCAAGAACCTGCTCGGCGCGTTCCAGCAGCCGGCCGGCGTGGTGTGCGACCTGCGGTACCTCGCCTCGCTCGAGCGCCGCCACCTGGCGGCCGGGCTGGCGGAGTGCATCAAGAAGGGCGTGATCGCCTCACCCGCGTACTTCGAGTTCATCGACGGCGCCGCCGAGGCCATCCTGGCCGGCGACCCGGCCGCGCTGGAGACGCTCGTGCGCGGCGCGGCCTCGATCAAGACCGCGCTGATCGAGCGCGACCCCTACGAGGCCGACCTGCGCCGGCCGCTGAACTTCGGCCACACGGTCGGGCACCCGCTGGAGACCGTGACCGGGTACGCGCCGCTGCTGCACGGCGAGGCCGTGGCGTTCGGCATGGCCGTCGAGGCGCGGATCGCCGCGCGGCGCGGCTGGCTCGACGCGACCGTCCTGGAGCGCCTGCTGGCGCTGCTCGAGCGCTGCGGGCTCCCGGCCGGCGCGCGCGGGCTGCCGCGGGGCACCAGCGCCGGGGCGCTGCTGGATGCCATGGAGAAGGTGCGGCTGATCCGGGCCGGGAGCCTGCGCTGGGTGCTGCCGCTGGCGCTCGGCGAGACCGTGATCGCCGATGACGTGACCGAGCCGGAGATCCGCGCCGCCCTCGCCGACTGCGGCGTCGCCTGACCTCGCGCCCGGTTGCGCCCGCCGCACTCATGACATAGAGTGATTGGATCACTTACTCACTTGCCGAACACCACCAGGAGCACAGCATGAACGCGTCGGAGGCCCTGCTCGAGTCCGCGGCCGAGGTCATCCCGGGAGGCGTGAACACGTGCCGCCGGCGCAGCGAGCCGCGGCTGTGCTTCCGCCGCGGCGCCGGGGCCTACCTCGAGGACCTCGACGGCCGGCGCTACATCGACTACCACGCCGCGTACGGCGCGATCTTCCTCGGCCACTCGCATCCCGCGGTGACGGCGCGCGTGGCCAGGGCGATCGAGGAGACCGTGCTGTTCGGCGTCGGCGTCACCGAGGCCGAGGTCGCGCTCGCCCGCAAGCTCGTCGAGCACATCCCGTCGGTCGAGCAGGCGGTCGTGTGCAACAGCGGCTCCGAGGCCACCTACCACGCGATCCGCCTGGCCCGCGGCGTCACCGGCCGCCAGAAGATCGTCAAGTTCCAGGGGTGCTACAACGGCTTTCACGACTATGTCCTTCGGAACGTTTTAAGCCGTCCCGAGCGGGTCGGCCGGCGCGACCCGCACTCCGCCGGCATGCTCGAGGCGGCGATCGACGCCACCCTGGTCTGCCGCTACAACGACCTCGAGGACGTGCGCGCGACGCTCGCGCGCCACGCCGAGGACGTGGCCGCGATCGTGGTCGAGCCGGTCGCCCACAACTCACCGGGCCTCAAGCCGCGGCCCGGCTTCCTGGAGGGCCTGCGCGCGGTGTGCGACGCCACCGGCGCGCTGCTGATCTTCGATGAGGTGATCACCGGCTTCCGGCATCACATCGGCGGCTACCAGGCCATCGCCGGCGTCGACCCCGACCTGACCACGCTCGGCAAGGCGATCGCCAACGGCTTCCCGCTCGCGGCGGTCGGCGGCCGCCGCGAGCACCTGGAGCGCTTCACCACGACCGCGGACGGCGACGTGCACTTCGGCGGCACCTACAACGGCAACGCCGCGGCGGTCGAGGCCGGGCTGGCCACGATCGCGCAGCTCGAGGACGGGCGCGTGCACGAGCGCGTCTTCGCGCTCGGCGAGCGGATGCGCAGCGGCCTGGCCGAGGTGGCCGAGCGGGTCGGCGTGCCCGTCGTCGTGGGCGGCTTCGGCTCGCTGTTCGTCCTGTGCTTCATGGACGGCCCGCTCGAGACCTACGAGGACGCGCTGCGCAACGACGAGGCGCTGTTCGGCCGCTACCGGCGCGAGCTGATCGCCCGCGGCATCTTCGAGATGCCGGAGAGCCTCGGACGCAGCCACATCTCCGCCGCCCACACGGCCGATGACGTCGACCGCTCGCTCGAGGCCGCCGAGGACGCGCTGCGCGCGGCGGTCGACGCCCTCGCGCGCGCGTGACCCTGCGAGAGCGCCTCGCCGCCGGCGACTTCCTGCTCGGCGCCTTCCTCGCGCTCGGCAGCCCCGTGGCCGCCGAGGCGCTCGCGCTGGCCGGCTTCGACTGGCTGCTCGTCGACCTCGAGCACGGCGCCGGCGGAGAGGCCGCACTGCTCGCCCAGCTGCAGGCCGCCGCCGCGGGCGGTGCGCCCGCGCTGGTGCGCGTGGAGTCCGGCGAGCCGGCGCGGGCGGCGCGCGCGCTCGACCTGGGCGCGGCAGGAGTGATGTGCCCGCGCGTCGACTCGGCCGCGCAGGCGGCGCGATGGGCGCGCGCGGTGCGCGACCGCGGCATCGCCACGGCGACGCGCGCCGCCGGCTACGGGCTCGCCGCCCCGGATGCGCGCCCGCTCGTCGTCGTGCAGATCGAGTCCCCCGCGGCCGTCGCGGCGGCCGGGGAGATCGCCGCGACCGACGGGATCGACGCGCTGTTC
>JAICUS010000386.1 GCA_025935735.1 Solirubrobacteraceae bacterium
CAGCCGGGCGGCCTCCAGCCGGGCCAGCGCCATCGTCTCCAGGTAGCGGCGCCGGCGCGGCTCGGGCAGGCTCGGCGCGGCGGCCTCGGCGTCCGCGCGGTGGGCCGCCGCCGCGGCCCGGTCGCCGTCCTCCAGCGCCGCGCAGGTCAGCGCCGCGGACGCCTCGGCGTCGGCGGCCAGGCGGTCGGCCGGCAGCTCGGCCACCAGCGCGCGCAGGGCGGGGCCGTCGCCGCGCACGTAGAGCTCGAACCAGTGCTCGGCCACCAGCGCGAGCGCCAGGTCCCACTCGCGCGCCGCGACGGCGTGCGGCAGGGCCTCGGCCGCGGCGCCGTGCTCGGCGAGCCAGCGGGCGGCCCGCGCGTGCAGCTCCTCCAGCTCGTCCGCCAGCTCGCGCTCGGCCCGCGAGCGCAGCAGGCGGCCGAACAGCCGGTGGTAGCGGAACCACTCGCGCCGGCCGTCGAGGCCGATCACGAACCCGTTGGTGCGCTCGAGCTCGACCAGCGTGTCCGCGCCATGACCCTGACCGGTGAGCGCGTCGGCCAAGCTGCCGCTGACGCGGTCCACCACCGCGGTGCGCAGGCAGAACGCGCGCAGCCGCGGCGGCTGGCGGTCGAGCACCTCGGCCAGCAGGTAGTCCCCGACCACCCGGTCGTCGCCGGCGAAGTCGGCCAGGAAGCGGTCCGGGTCGTCGTGGCCCTGGAGGGTGAGCGCGGCGAGCCGCAGGCCGGCGGCCCAGCCCTCGGTGCGCGCGTGCAGGACTCGCAGCTGCGCTTCCGTCAGCCCCACCCCGTGCGCGCGCAGCACCTCGTCGGTCTCCTCCGGCGTGAAGGCCAGGTCGGCCGCGCGGACCTCCACCATCCGGCCGCTCACCCGCAGCACGTGCAGCGGCAGCGCCGGGTCGGCGCGGGCCACCAGCACGAGCCGCAGCCTGTCCGGGGCGTGGAGCAGCAGGAACGAGAGCTGGGCGACGGACTCGCGCGCGCGCACGACGTGGACGTCGTCGAGGACCAGCACCAGCGGGTGCGGCAGCGCGGCGAGCGCGTTGACCAGCCGCGGCATGAACGCGTCGCGCGACTCCGGCACGGGCGCGGCGAGCGCGGCCAGCGCGGAGTCCTGCGGCGCGGCGCCGGCGCGATCGATCGCCTCCAGGACCGTGTTCCACAGCCGGTGCGGCGTGTCGTCCTCGGGCTCGAGCGACACCCAGGCCACCGGCTCGCGCAGCGACGCGGCCACCGAGGCCACGAGCGCGGTCTTGCCGCTCCCGGCCGGGGCGCAGACCAGGGTTACGGGCTCGGCGAGCCCGGACCCGAGCCGCTCGCGCAGCCGCGGGCGCTCGACCATGCCGAACGGCGCCGAGGGCACGGCGAACTGGGTGACGAGGGGCATCGCGCCGCGTCCCCCCTCGTCAGCGCTCTGACGGTTTGACGCGCCCACCCGCGGCATGTCATGGTCACCCTATAGCCGTGTCGAGGGTCTGTCGAGATTTGTAACGGTCAAACAATTAGCCATGTCCGCACCGGTTACAGGTGAGTTGCGGATGGGCGCGTTCAGCCGGCGCGTCGGAGTCTCGCCCGCCGTGCTGCGCGCCTGGGAGGCGCGTTACGGGTTGTTCACGCCGCGGCGGACGTCCGGCGGGTTCCGCCTGTACTCGGCCGCGGACGAGAGCCGGGTGCGCCGGATGCTCGCGCACCTCGCCGAGGGCGTCGCGCCGCGCGAGTCCGCCGCGCTCGTGCTGGGGGCGCCGGCGCCCGACGCGCTGGCGGTCGAGTCCCTCACCGCCGCGTGGAGCGCGCTCGACGGCGCGGAGGCCGACCGCGCGCTCGACGCGCTGCTGGACCGCCCGGAGCCGGCGCGGACGGTCAGCGACGTGGTCCTGCCGGCCCTGGGCCGCGCCGCCGACGCCTGGGGCGGCCGGACGCCGCTCGCCACCGCGCGCTGCCAGCTGGCGAGCCGCCAGCTCGAGGCGCGGCTGCTCGCGCTCGCCGCCGGCTGGCACCAGAACGGCGGGCCGCTCGCGCTCGTGGGCTGCGGGCCGGGCGAGCACCACACGCTCGGGGCGCTGACCTTCGCGCTCGCCCTGCACGGCCGCGGCTGGCGCATCGCCTACCTCGGGGCGGACACGCCGGTGGACGGGCTCCTGCCGGCGGCGCGCGCGCTCGGCCCCGCGCTCGTGACGGTCGCGTTCACCGTGGCCCGGCCGGGCCGCGAGCTGCGCCCGCTGGCCGCCGAGTTCCCGCTCGCCGTCGCCGGCCCGGGGGTCGACTCCGCGGGCGCCCGCGCCGCCCGCGCCGCCTGGTTCGCCGGCGCGCCGGCCGCGGCCGCCGAAGGCCGCTAGTCGGCCGGCGGCAGGCGGCGGACCTCGACGAGCTCGACGCCCAGATCCTGCAGGCGGTCGAGCACGTCGCGCAGGCCGTCCTGGTCGTCCACGGGCCCGCGCAGCACGGTTTCGACGGGCTCGACCTGAACGGCGAGCCCGAGCGCGTCGGCGAGGTGGTCGCCCACGCGCCCGCGGACGCGGATCTCGTAGTTGAGCGCCATGCCAGGGATCGCTCATGCTCCCGCCTCGCCGGGTGACGCATCGTCGCTCTCAGGGGATGACTGCGCGTGCGCCAGGCGCGCCAGCCCGGCCGCGTCGAGCGCCGCGGCGGCGCGGCCGATCAGCGCGAGCGGGCGCTCGCGGGCCAGCGCCCGCAGCTCCGCCCGCTCGGGGCCGGTGAGGCCGGCGGGCGCTCCGCTCACGACCACGAGCGCCGCGGGCTGCTCGCGGGCGGCGTCGCGCAGCGCGGACACCGGCGTGGCCGCGCCCAGGTAGGAGATCCGGCAGCCCCGCTCCGCCAGCTCGATGCCGAGGGCGACGAGCGCCAGCACGCGCTCCTCGCGCGGCGCGCACGCCAGCACGACGAGCGGCCCGCGCCCGGCCTCCCAGCCGCGCGCCTGGGCGAGCAGGCGCTGCTCGAGCATCGACGTGGCGACCCGGTGCGCGACGGGCTCGGACTCCAGGCGGGCGAGCACGGGCTCGGCCACCTCGCTCAGGAACACGGGAGGAGAGCGGGTGGCCAGAGCCTCGTCGAGCAGGTTGTGCACCGATTGCAGCCGGAACCGTCGCAGCGCGCGCTCCAGCCGCGCGACCAGCGGGTCGGCGGCGTCGACCGCCGCCTCGGCGTTCTCGCTCGACATGGTGCGGATGCTCCGAGCGTGTCAGCACCTTGGGTGAGGGCGGCTCACCCCGGCCGGATGAGGAGCCGTCATCCCCGGGCTGCCTAGGCTCGGCGAGCATGCCGTCCGCCGTCGTCGTCGCCTGTGATCCGGCCGCCTCCGACCGGTCGGCGATCGACTTCGCGGCCGGCCTGGCGCGGACGCTCGGCGCGCCGCTGGTCGTCGCCGTCGTGCGGCCGGCGGACGCGCTGGCCGGGGTGGAGAGCGACGACGGGGCCGAACCGGAGCGCCCGCCGGCCGGCCTGCTGCGCGGCCACCCGGGCGCCGAGCTGCGCGCGCTGCGCGCGGCCTCCCCCGCCGCCGGCCTGCAGCGGCTGCTGGCCACCGAGCACCCGCGGCTCGTCGTGCTCGGCTCGGCGCGCGGCGCCCTCCACGGCTTCACCCGCCTCGGCGCGACCGCCGAGCGCGCCCTCCACGGCTCCCCCTGCCCGGTCTCGGTCGTCCCGCTGGGGCACGGCGGGCGCGCGCCCGGCCCGGTGGTGGTCGGCGTGCTGCCCGGCCCCGAGGGCCGCGGCGCGCTCGCGCTGGGCGCGGAGCTGGCCCGCGCGGCCGGCGCGCCGCTGCAGCCGCTCGCCGGGCGGCGGCGCGCGCCGAGCGCCGCCGACGCCCGCGCGCTGGCGGCGGGCCTCGCGGACGCCCTCAGTGCCGCGCCGCCCACGCCCGGCGACAGCCCCGGCGCGCTCCTCGTCGCCGCCCTCTCCGCGGCCGCCGGCGGCTCCGCGGAGCCGCGCGTCCTCGTCGGCGATCCCGTGGACGCCCTCCTGCGCGCGTCCGCGGGCGCGGGGATGCTCGTGCTCGGGTCGCGCGCCTACGGGCCCCCCGGCGTGGTGCTGCCCGGCGGCGCGGCGCGCCGCGTGCTGGCCGGCGCCCGCTGTCCCGTCGTCCTCACCCCGCGCGCCGCCGCCCGCGAGCCGGCGCTGGTGTCATGAGCGCGGTGGGCGCCCCGCCGCGGCAGGACATGGCCTGGATCCCCGGCGGCCGCTTCCGCATGGGTTGCGACGCGTTCTATCCGGAGGAGCAGCCGGTCCGCATCGTCGACGTCGAGGGCTTCTGGATCGACACGCACCCGGTGACCGTGGCGAGCTTTCGCCGCTTCGTCCGCGCGACCGGCCACGTGACGACCGCCGAGATGGCTCCCGACCCGGCCGACTACCCGGACGCCGACCCGCGGCTGCTCGTGCCCGGCTCGCTGGTGTTCCGGCCGACGCCGCAGCCGGTACCGCTGGACGACCACCTGCAGTGGTGGCACTGGGTGCCGGGGGCCTGCTGGCACAGCCCGGAGGGCCCGGGCAGCGACACCTACACGCGCGGGCGCCACCCGGTGACCCACGTCACCACCGCCGACGCCGCCGCCTACGCCGCGTGGGCGGGCGCAGAGCTCCCCACCGAGGCCGAGTGGGAGCACGCCGCCCGCGGCGGGCTGGACGGCGCGCGGTTCGCCTGGGGCGACGAGGACGACCCGCGGGCGTGCAACCGCTGGGTGGGCGAGTTCCCCTGGCGCGGGTATCGCGGCACGTCGCCGGTCGCCACGTTCCCGGCCAACGGCCACGGGCTGTACGACATGGCCGGCAACGTCTGGGAGTGGACGAGCGACCCGTTCGCGGCGGCGCCGCCGCCCTCGCCCTGCTGCGCATCTGCGCCCGGCGAGCACATCCCGCGCCAGGTGATCAAGGGCGGCTCGCACCTGTGCGCGCCGAGCTACTGCCTGCGCTACCGGCCGGCGGCGCGCCAGGGCGAGGCCGTCGACACCTCCACGAGCCACATCGGCTTCCGCTGCGTCGTCCGGCCCTGACCGGCCGCGCTCACACCGGCGGCGGGACCCGGCTGTTGCGGTCGTTGAGGTAGAGGAACAGCGAGATCGCGAAGCCGACGACCCCGACGATCATGAGGATGGTCCCCACGGTCTGGATGTCGATCCCGGCCAGGGTCGCGGTCACCGCCCAGTGCAGGATCGCCCCGACGGCGATCAGGAACAGGCTGACGCCGAGGCTCATGCGGCCACCGGCGGAAGCGGGCGGACGTCGACGATCTCCAGGCCGCCGCCGCGCAGGCGGTCGAGTGCGCCGTGCAGCGCCGGGCGGTCGGGCAGCGTCCCGCGCAGCACGGTGTGGCGCGGGGCGACGAACGCCTGCAGTCCCAGGCGCTCGGCGCCGTCCACGGGGACGGGGCCGCGAACGCGGATCTCGACGAGTGAGGGCTTGGCCATCGGCCCAGCCTCACCGGACGTGGTGTGAGCGGGCATCCCCCGGCCGGGGTGAGGCGCCGTCATCCCGCCGGCGCCGAGCATGCAACGAGCGACATCGTTCGAGAGGAGCGTCAGATGGTGAGCGAAGTGGCCGCGGTGGCCAAGAACTGGTGGCTGTTCGTCGTGCTGGGGTCGATCTGCCTGATCGCCGGCGTCCTGGCCATCGTCTGGCCGGACAAGACGCTGCTGGCGATCGGCATCTTCGCCGGGGTCTACCTGATCATGGCGGCGATCATGGAGATCGTCGAGGCGATCTTCGGCGAGCCCGGCGGGCGGACCATGAGCGCGATCCTCGGCGTGCTCGCGCTGATCGCCGGGCTGATCCTCCTGCGCCGGCCGGGCACGAGCCTGCTGGCCATCGTCATCGCGCTCGGCATCTTCCTGGTGGCCGAGGGCGTCATCCGCGTCGTCCGCGCCTTCGAGGCGCGCGAGCACCGCGGCTGGTCGATCGCGCTCGGCACGTTCGACGTGCTGATGGGCATCGTCATCCTCGCCTGGCCGGGC
>JAICUS010000827.1 GCA_025935735.1 Solirubrobacteraceae bacterium
GGTGCTCGGCGGCGCGTCGCTGCTCTACCAGGGCGCCGGCTGGCTCGAGGGCGGGCTCACCGCGAGCTTCGAGAAGCTGATCCTGGACGCCGAGCTGCTCCAGCAGATGGCCATGGTCCTGCAACCGCCGACGATCGACGATGACGCGCTCGGTCTCGATGCGATCGCCGAGGTCGGGCCGGGCGGCCACTTCTTCGGTTCGGCGCACACCCTCGCGCGCTACGAGACCGCGTTCTACCTGCCGTTCCTGTCCGACTGGCGGAACTTCGAGACGTGGCACGAGGACGGCGCGCTGACGGCGACGCAGCGCGCCAACCGAATCTGGAAGCAGTTGCTCGCGGAGTACGAGCCGCCGCCCCTGGACCCGGGCCGGGCGGAGGCGTTGGACGACTTCGTGGAGCGACGAAAGCGCGAGATTCTGGGGGCCGCGGAACGCTAGCCTCGGCGCCGTGGAGGTCCTCCGGTCCAGCTCGGTTCCCGCGTTCATGGATCTCGCCGGCGAGTTCCTCACGGCCCGCGAGGCCGAGCACAACCTGATCTTCGGGATCCTGTCCAACATCGAGGCGGACCCGAATCAATACGAGGGCCCGCCCTATCTCGCGACAATCGTGCATGGCGATCGAGTGGTCGGCGCGGCGATCCGCACGCCGCCGTGGCGCATCGTCCTCTCGGAGATGGACCATCCCGGCGCCGTCCACCGGCTCGTGGAGGATCTCGCGGGAGAGGCGCTTCCCGGCGCCGTCGGGCCATCGGAGGCGGCGACCCACTTCGCCGAGGCCTGGGTCGAGGCCCGACGTCCTGGCCGCCCGCGCCTGAACCGCCACGAGCGCGGCTTCCAACTGACCCGCGTGATCGCGCCGAAGCCCACGACGGGCGAGATGGTCATCGCGCGGCCGGAACATCGCGAGCTCGTCGCCGACTGGCTGGAGGCCTTCCACGAAGAGGCCACGCTCACCAACCCGCGCCAGGACTACGGCGCAATGGCCGATCGCTGGATTCGCCGGCAGGGCCGCACGGTGCACCTTTGGGTCGATGGCGGACGGCCGGTGTCGCTCACGGGGGCCGGCGGGCTGACGCCCAACGGGATTCGCGTCGGCCCGGTGTACACGCCACCCGAGGACCGCGGCCATGGGTACGCCAGCAACCTCGTGGCGCAGGTCTCGCAGGCCCTGCTCGATTCCGGACGGACCTACGTCTTCCTGTTCACGGACCTCGCGAACCCGACCTCGAACAAGATCTACCAGGCCATTGGCTACGAGCCGGTGAACGACATCGACGAATGGGAGTTCGAGTAGCTCCAGGCCGGATGATCGCCCTCGGCCGCACACTCTCGCCCTCTCGCCCTCTCGCCGAGTTCTCGACTCTCGACCCTTGACCTCGCGTCAACTGCCCTCGCCCTCTCGCCCCTCGCCTGACGCCCAGCGTCACTCGATCGCAACCAAGGCTTAACCCCCCGACAAAAGACCGCGTGGCTGTGACGGTCGAGACTGAGGCACGGCCCCGAGCAGGGGTCTGCATGAAGGGGTGGCCCATGTCGCTCGAGATGTCTCCGATCCAGCGCTTCGATCGAGCCGTTCGCGACGGCCAGGTCGCGCCGGTGACGTGCGCCGCCTGCGGCTGCCGGCTCGAGCCCTCCGGTACCGCCGACGAAGCCCCGTGGTTCCACTTCGGCCGCCTCGGCGGGCGCGACGCCCGCGGCGATCGACCGGCCTGCATCGAGGCCCCGCACGACCGGAGCGGCAACCCGATCCTCGCGGGCTAGCCTGGGCCGCACCCGCGATCGCATCCGCGCCCCATTCGCGCCCTGAGCGCGCCCCATTCGCGCCCTCAGCGTGTCCCCCGCGCCCTGAGCGCGCCCCGTTCGCGCCCTGAGCGCGCCCCGTTCGCGCCCTCAGCGTGTCTCCCGCGCCCTGAGCGCGCCCCGTCCGCACCGTCGCGCCCGTGATCACGGAGCGGTATCAAGTCCAGCGGTCCCGGGTTGGCGGGGCCCGA
>JAICUS010000688.1 GCA_025935735.1 Solirubrobacteraceae bacterium
AGGCCGGCGCGCCGGCGGCGTGCAGCGCGGCCAGCCCGGCGCCGAGCGCGGCCGGGTCGCCGCGGCCGCCCTCCTCGACCCATTCCAACACCAGCACCTGGTCGCTCACCCCGAGCACCGCGGGCAGGCGCAGCGCCCCCGGCGCGGCCAGCCAGCCGAGGCCGGCGGCCTCGGCGGCGTACTCGCCCGCGCCGGCGTCCGGGCGCGTCTTCGCGAACGCCGGCGAGCCGTCGTCGAGCTCGAGCCGCCAGCCCTCGTTGATGTCGCCGCCGCCCACGCGGCGCGCCGCCCGGACGCCGCGGCCGGTGGCCTCGCGAACCGCGTCCTCGAGGCTCACCGCAACGTGTCGAGCAGCCCGCGGCAGGCCGCCTCGACCTGGTCGAGCACGGTCTCGAACCCCTGCGCGCCGCCGTAATAGGGGTCCGGCACGTCCAGGTCGGGCGCGCCGGCCGACGCCGGGTCGAACTCCCGCAGCAGCCGCACCTTCTCCGCCGCCTCCGCGTCCGGCGCCAGCGCGCGCAGCTCGCGGAGATTGTCGCGGTCCATGGCCAGCAGCAGGTCGAAGTCCGCGAAGTCGCCCGAGCGCACCTGCCGTGCCGTGCCCTCGAGCGTGACGCCGCGCTGCCGCGCCGCCTCGGCCGCCCGCCGGTCGGGGGGATAGCCGACGTGCCAGTCACCCACGCCGGCGCTCTCGATGGCGATCTCGTCCTCCAGTCCGGCCTCGCGCACGAGCGAGCGCATCACCGCCTCCGCCGTCGGCGAGCGGCAGATGTTGCCCATGCAGACGAACAGCAGGCGGGTCAGTTGAGGCGCTCCACGATCATCGCCTGGCCCATCCCGCCGGCCACGCACATCGTCTCCAGCCCGAACGTGCCGTCGGTGGTGGCCAGCCCGTTGAGCAGCGTGGTCATGATCCGCGCGCCGGTCATGCCGAACGGGTGGCCGAGCGCGATCGCGCCGCCGAACGGGTTGAGCTTGTCGGCGTCGATGCCCAGCTCCTCGCGGCAGGGGATGACCTGGGCGGCGAACGCCTCGTTGAGCTCGACGATGTCCATGTCGGCGATGGTCATCCCGGCCTGCCCGAGCACCGCCTTGACCGCGGGGATCGGGCCGAGGCCCATGATCTCCGGCCGGACGGCGGACACCGAGGAGGCGATGATCCGGGCCTTCGGCTTCAGCCCGAGCGCGTTCGCCTTCTCCGCCGACATGACGAGCACCGCCGCGGCGCCGTCGTTGAGCGGGCACGAGTTGCCGGCGGTGACCGTGCCGTTCTCGGGGTCGAAGGCGGGCTTGAGCTCGGCCAGCTTCTCCATCGTGGTCCCGGGGCGCGGGCCGTCGTCGCGGGCGACGTCGCCCACGGGGACGATCTCGGCATCGAAGTGGCCGCCGTCGCGCGCCGCCACGGCGCGGTCCTGGGAGAGCTTGGCCCACTCGTCCTGGGCGACGCGGGAGACGTGGCAACGGCGGGCCACGTTCTCGGCGGTCAGCCCCATCGGGATGTAGACGTCGTAGGGCGCGCCGTCGCCGCCGCTCAGCTGCGGGTGCGGGTCGAACGGCGGGTGCTGGGGGAAGCGCGAGACGGCCTCGACGCCGGCGGCGATGTATTGGTCGCCCTCGCCGGCCTTGATGGCGTGGAAGGCCATGCGGATCGTCTGCAGCGAGGAGGCGCAGAAGCGGTTGACGGTCGTGCCCGGGATGTGGTGGTCCAGGCCGGCCAGCAGCGCCGCGTTGCGGCCGACGTTGTAGCCCGCCTCGCCCATGCCGAAGCCGCAGCCCATCATCACGTCGACGGTCTGCGAGAAGTCGACGCCGGGGTTGCGCTCGACCAGCGCCTTCAGCGGCACCGCGGCCAGGTCGTCGGCGCGGACGTCCTTCAGCGACCCCTTGGCGGCGCGCCCGATCGGCGTGCGGATGGCATCCACGATGACGGCTTCAGGCATTCTCGGCTCCTTTGACTGACCGGTCAATCATAGGCCGTGCGCCTTCCAGCGCGATCGCCTCCGCGGCCAGCCGCACGCCGGCGGCGAGCGCGGGCTCCGGCGGGCCCGGCCAGGCCGAGAGGAAGCCGGCGGCGAACGCGTCCCCCGCCCCGGTGGTGTCGCGCACGTCGGCGAGCGGGAGCGCCGGCACGTGCGCGTGGGCGACGCCGTCCGTCCAGCGCGCGCCGTCCGCGCCGCCCGTGACGACGACCTCGCTGACGCCGTCGAGCCGCGGCAGCGCCGCGTGCTCGAGCGCGTTGGGCAGCAGCAGGTCGACCGGCCGGGCGCGGTCGAGGAAGGCCGGGTCGGCACGCAGCGGCGCCGCCGACGACGGATCGATGCTGATCCGCATCCCCGCCTCCCGGGCGCGCTCCAGAGCGGCCAGCGCCGCCGCGCGCGACCCGGGGCGCAGCAGCATGTAGCCGGCCACGTGCAGGACCTCGGGGCCGGAGAACAGGTCGTCGGGCAGGTCTTCCGCCGAGAGCCCGTCGTTGGCGCCGGCGTCCGGCAGCATCGTCCGCTCGCCGCCCGGCGCTACCAGCACGACGCACGTGCCCGTGGGCCGCGCATCGTCGAGCGCCACCCGCACGTCGACGGCCTCCAGGCCGCGCAGCGCGATCTCCGCCGCGGCGTCGCGCCCGGCGCGGCCGATCAGCGCGACGGGGACGCCGGCATGGGCGAGCCACGCCGCCACGCTCGCGCCCGAGCCGCCGGGACGCATCACCACCCGCGCCGGCGTGTCGCTGCCGAGCGCGATCGGCCCGTCGTGGCAGGCCACGACGTCGCACATCACGTCGCCGAGGACGACGATCCGCGGCGTCACAGCGCGGCGGCGATCTCGGCCGCCAGCGCGGCGTTGCGCAGCACCA
>JAICUS010000021.1 GCA_025935735.1 Solirubrobacteraceae bacterium
CAGCCGGCCGTCCGAGGAGGCGCCGTGCTCGTAACGCATCCGCGCCGGGTGGCGGTGGACGTGGCCGAAGAACGACTCCTCGCGGCCGTAGACCATCTTCACCGGCCGTCCGGTGTGCAGTGCCAGCAGGCAGGCGTGGATCTGCATCGAGACGTCCTCGCGCCCGCCGAACGCGCCGCCCACGCCGGCCAGCGTGAACCGCACCTTGTCCAGCGGCAGGTCGAGCGACGCCGCCACCTGGTCGCGATCCACGTGCAGCCACTGGGTCGAGATGAACAGGTCGACGCCGCCGTCCTCGGCCGGCACCGCGAGGCCCGACTCGGGCCCGAGGAACGCCTGGTCCTGCATGCCGACCGCGTACTCGCCCGTGACCACGACGTCGGCCTCGCCGGGCTCGGGCCCGTGCTCGATGTGGACGTGCCGGAGGACGTTCCCGCCCGGGTGCAACGGCGGAGTCTCAGGGTCAAGCGCACGCTGAGGGTCGGTCAGCGGCGCGAGCACCTCGTACTCGACCTCGATGCGCGAGGCCGCCCGCCGCGCGGTCTCCGGGTGGTCGGCGGCCACGATCGCCACCGGCTCGCCCTGGTAGCGCACCTCGCCGAACGCCAGCACCGGCTGATCATGGTGCTCGAGCCCGTACGTCTTGCGCCCCGGCACATCGGCGTGGGTCAGCACCGCGCGCACCCCCGTGACGGCCAGCGCCGCGCCGAGCTCGATGCCCCGGATGCGCGCCCGCGGGTGCGGCGAGCGCAGCGTCGCCCCCCACAGCATCTCGTTCGCCCACATATCGGACGAGTAGGCGAACTCGCCCTTGACCTTCGGGATGCCGTCGGGGCGCCGGACGGACTGTCCGACTCCGTCCCGAGTCGTCGTGACCGTGCTCACAGCGCCACCTCCGCCAGCTCGCGCGCGAGCGTCTCGGCATCCGCCGTGCGCAGCTCGCCGTCCTCCACCACGATCTCCCCGTTCACCATCACGAGGTCGGCCGGCCGCGGCGCGCCGAGCACGAGCGCGGCCACGGGGTCCGCGATCCCCGCCCGGTCGAGCCCGTCGAGCCGCCACAGCACGACATCGGCCAGATAGCCCGGCTCGAGCACCCCGAGCTCGTCCGCGCGGCCCAGGCAGCGGGCGCCGTGCGAGGTGCCGAGCATCAGCGCCTCGTGGGCGGTGAGCGCCGCCGGGCCGCCGCGCAGGCGCGCGAGGTAGAGCGCCTCGCGCAGCTCGCCGGCCAGCTCGCCGCCCTCGTTGGACGCCGCGCCGTCGACGCCCAGCCCGACCGAGCCGCCCGACCGCAGCAGCAGCGAGATGGGAGCGATCCCGGCGCCCAGCCGGGCATTCGACGACGGGCAATGAGCCACGCCGGTGCCGGTTTCGCAGAATCGCCAGGCCTCGGCGTCGGTGAGGTGCACGCAGTGTGCCAGCCACACGTCGTGACCCAGCCAGCCGCACTCCTCGAGGTACTCCACCGGCCGCATCCCGAACAGCTCGAGGCAGTACGCCTCCTCCTCGACCGTCTCGGCCATGTGGGTGTGCAGCCGCACGCCGCGCGCCCGGGCGAGCTCGGCCGAGTCCATCATCAACTCGCGCGAAACAGAGAACGGTGAACAGGGCGCCAACGCGACGCGGCACATCGAGCCCGGCGCCGGATCGTGGAAGCGCGACAGCACGTCGTCATAGGCGGCGAGGATCGCGTCGCGGTCCTCGACGATCGCGTCCGGCGGCAGCCCGCCCGCCGAGCGCCCGAGGTCCATCGACCCGCGGCAGGGGTTGAAGCGGATCCCCAGCTCGCGTGCGGCCTCGACCTCGACGGCGAACAGGTCCCCGGCATCCCGCGGGAAGACGTAGTGGTGGTCGGACGCGGTGGTGCAGCCCGACATCAGCAGCGTGGCCAGCCCGGCGCGCGCGGCGGCGCGCTCCACCCGTTCGTCGACGCGGGCCCACACCGGGTAGAGCTCCTCGAGCCACTCGAACAGCGTCGCGCCCTGGGCGTGGCCGCGCGTGGCCCACTGGTAGAGGTGGTGGTGGCAGTTGATCAGGCCGGGCGTGGCGAGGCGGCCGCTCGCGTCGATCCGCCGGTCGATGCCCGGCGTGCGCGCCGGCCCGGGGCCGACCGCCGCGATCCGGTTGCCCTCGATGACGACGTGGCCGTCGGAATAGACGAGCCCGGTCATGGTGGCCACGGCGCAGTTCTCGATGGCGATGCTCATGCGCGGCTCGCGGCCAGACGCACCGCGTCGAGGATCTTCTCGTAGCCCGTGCAGCGGCACAGGTTGCCGGCCAGCGCCTCGCGGATCTCGGCGTCCGACGGCGCCGGATGGCGGCTCAATAGGTCGTGTGTGGCCACGACCAGGCCCGGCGTGCAGAAGCCGCACTGGACCGCGCCGGCCTCCAGGAACGCCGCCTGCACCGGGTGCAGCTCGTCCTCGTCCGGCGCCAGTCCCTCCACGGTGACCACGGAGCGGCCCTCGGCCTGTCCGGCGGCCACGAGGCACGAGCAGACGAGCACGCCGTCGAGGTAGACCGAGCACGAGCCGCACTCGCCCTGCTCGCAGGCGTTCTTTGAGCCCGGCAGCGCGAGCCGCTCGCGCAGCACGTAGAGCAGCGACTCGCCCTCCCACAGGCCGTCGACCTCGCGCGACTCGCCGTTGACCGTGCAGCTCAGGCGCATCCGCGCTCCTCCCAGGCCCACTTCAAAGTCCGCGCCGCCAAGACGCTCAGAGCATGACGGCGATACGCCGCGCTGCCGCGCACGTCGTCGATCGGCGAGGCGGCGGAAGCCACCAATTCGCCGAACTGCCGCCCCGCGGCCTCGTCCCACGCGTCCAACCCGGCCGCGAAGGCCTCCGCCTCGCGCGCCCGCAGCGGCGTCGGCCCGGCGGAGCCGATGCACGTCCCCACGCCGTCCTCGCGCAGGTCCAGCGCGAACGAGCACACCGCGATCACCATCGCGTTGCGCGTGCCCACCTTGGCGAATTGCTGCGGCCCGGTCGCCGCCGGCACCCGCACGGCCGCGATCAGCTCATCTTCGGCGAGTACGTTGCGCTTCGGCCCGACGATGAACTCGTCCACCGGCACCGCGCGCGAGCCCCGCACGGACTCGACCTCGACCACCGCGCCGCTCGCGTACAGCGGCGGCAGCGCGTCCCCGGCGGGCGACGACGACGCCACGTTGCCGCCGACGGTCCCGCGGTTGCGGATCTGCGGCGAGCCGACCGTCCGCGACGCCATCGCCAGCCCGGGCAGCACATCGCCCAGCTCCGCGATCACCCGCGTGTACGACACGCCGGCGCCGATCCGCACCCAGCCGTCGTCGCGCTCGCAGGCCGCCAGATCGGCCACGCGCGTGAGGTCCAGCAGCGCCGGCGGCCGCGCCCGGTCGAAGTTCAACTCGACCATCACGTCGGTCCCGCCCCAGATCGGCAGGGCGTCCGGACGCTCCGCGCGGGCCTCCAGGGCCTCCCGCCATTTGGTGGGTTGCAGGAACTCCATAAGGGCAGGAATACACGGAGAAGTCCTAAGGTGCCAACCGTGCCATCTGTGACCCAGCGCACGTTTCGCCGTCTCGCCGTCGTCAATCGCGGCGAGCCCGCGATGCGTCTCATCAACGCGGTGCGCGAGCTCAACGACGAGCGCGCGGACGATCCGATCCGGGTCATCGCGCTCTACACCGAGCCCGAGCGCAGCGCGATGTTCGTCCGCCACGCCGACGAGGCGTACAGCCTCGGCCCGACCATGCGCGTCGACGCCGACGGCCGCCGCACCGGCGCCTACCTGGACTACGCGAACCTCGAGCGGGCGCTGCGGGCGGTGCGCGCCGACGCCGTCTGGCCCGGTTGGGGCTTCGTGGCCGAGCACCCGGCGTTCAGCGACCTGTGCGAGGCGATGGGCATCGTGTTCGTCGGCCCGTCCGGCGACGTCATGCGGGCGCTGGGGGACAAGATCCAGTCCAAGCTGCTGGCCGAGAAGGCGGGCGTCCCGGTCGCGGCGTGGAGCGACGGCCCGGTCAACACCGTCGAGGAGGCGCGCGAGCACGCCGAGCGCATCGGCTTCCCGCTGATGATCAAGGCGGCGGCCGGCGGCGGCGGGCGCGGCATCCGCCGCGTCACGTCCCCGGACGAGCTGGAGAACGCGCTCGACACCTCCCGCCGCGAGGCCCAGGACGCGTTCGGCGACGGCACGCTGTTCATGGAGGCGATGGTCGGCAACGCGCACCACGTCGAGGTGCAGCTGATCGCCGACGGGCAGGGCGCCGCCTGGGCGGTCGGCGTGCGCGACTGCTCCTGCCAGCGGCGTCACCAGAAGGTGGTCGAGGAGTCGGCCAGCCCGGTCCTGACGCCCGAGCAGGAGGAGGAGGTCAAGGAGGCGTCGCGGCGGCTCGCGCTGGAGTCCGGCTACCGCAACGCCGGCACGGTCGAGTTCCTCTACGAGCCCGAGCACGAGCGCTTCTCCTTCATGGAGGTCAACGCCCGCCTGCAGGTCGAGCACCCGGTCACCGAGGCGGTCACGGGCGTCGACATGGTCAAGCTGCAGTTGCACATCGCCGCCGGCGGGCGCCTCGAGGGCGAGCCGCCGCCGCCGATCGGCCACGCGATCGAGGCGCGGCTGAACGCCGAGGATCCCGCGATGGGCTTCGCGCCCACGCCGGGCCGTGTCCAGTTGCTCGACTTGGCCAGCGGCCCGGGCATCCGGGTCGACCGCGGCATCGCCACCGGCGACGTCATCCCGCCCGACTTCGACTCGATGGTGGCCAAGGTGATCGCCCACGGCCGCGACCGCAACGAGGCGATCGCCCGGCTGCGCCGCGCGCTGCGCGACAGCACGGCGATGATCGAGGACGGCACGACGAACCGCGCGTTCCTGCTGGCGCTGCTCGACCGTCCCGAGTTCCGCTCCGGCGAGGTCGACATCGCCTGGCTGGACCGGCTCGGCGTGTCCGGCGAGATGGAGAGCACGCACGACGCCGACGGCGCGCTGCTGATGGCGGCGATCGAGCTCTTCGAGGAGGAGGCCGCCACCGAGCGCGCGAGCTTCTACGCCTTCGCCCGCCGCGGGCGTCCGCAGGCCGACGCCCAGGTGTCGCGCGCGGTGGAGGTCCGCCACCGCGGCCAGCCGTATCGCATCCTCGTCTCCCAGCTCGCCCCGTCGCGCTACCGCTGCGAGGTCGACGGCACGGCCGTCGAGCTGGCGGTCGAGCGCCTGAGCCCGCACGAGCGCCGGATCATGATGGGCGGGCGCACGCAGCGCACGCTGATCTCCCGCCAGGGCGCGGACCTGCTGGTCGAGGTGCACGGGGTCCCGCACCGCATCGTGCGCGACGACGGCGGCTTCGTGCGCTCGCACGCGCCGGCCGTGGTCGTGGCCATCCCGGTGTCCGAGGGCGACGAGGTGGCCGAGGGCGACGTGGTGGCGATCGTCGAGTCGATGAAGATGGAGACGTCGCTGACCGCGCCGTTCGCCGGCCGCGTGCGCCGCGTCCTGTCGGGCACGAACGTGCAGGTGGGCGCGCAGACGCCGCTGCTGCAGCTCGAGGCCGTCGAGGACGAGGCGGCCGAGCAGAGCGCGGAGCGCGTCGACTTCCTGGTCGACGGCGAGGCCATCGAGCAGGACCCGGCGGCCGCGCTGGACCGGCTGCGCTGGATGCTGCTGGGCTACGACGTCAGCGGCGACGAGACCCGGCGCGCGCTGGCCACGCTGCGCGAGGCCGAGCGGCCGCTGCTGGAGGGCGAGCACCGCCTGCTCGACCTCTTCTCCGACGTGCGGGCCACCTCGCGCGCCCGCCACGACCCCGAGCGCGAGATGCTGCACAGCCCGCAGGAGTACCTGCACGCGTTCCTGCGCTCGCTCGACGCCGAGGCCGAGCGGCTGCCGGAGCGCTTCGTCACGCTGCTGCAGCGCGCGCTCGCCCACTACGGCGTCGAGAGCCTCGACCGCACGCCGGCGCTGGAGGAGGCCTGCTACCGCCTGTTCGTCTCCCAGCAGCGGGCCGACTCGGCGCGCGCCGCGGTGATGGCCATCCTGCAGCGCCGCCTGCAGCAGGCAGGCGAGCTCCTCGAGCAGGTCGGCCCGGACTTCCGCGACGTGCTCGACCGGCTCGAGGCGGCCACCGAGCGGCGCGACCCCGTTGTGGCCGACCTCGCCCGCCAGCTGCGCAACCGGTACTTCGACCAGCCGGTGATCGCCCAGCGGCGCGAGAGCGCCTACGCCGAGATGGACGCGCACCTGCGCGCGCTGGTCGACGGCGAGGGTGACCGCGCGGCGCACGTCGAGGCGATCGTGACCTGCTCGCAGCCGCTGGCGCCGCTGCTGATCTCCCGCATGGCGCACACCGAGCCGGAGCGCCGCCCCGTGGTGCTCGAGGCGATGACCCGCCGCTTCTACCGCTCACGCGAGCTGGCCGAGTTCTCCGCGGCCGTGGTCGACGGCATGGCGTTCGCCGCCACGAGCTTTCAGCAGGGCGGCCGGCGCCACCATCTGGCGGCCGGGCTCGTCGACGTCAGGGACCTCGACGCGGCCGCCCGGGGGGTCGCCGAGCACGCGGCGACGCTGCCCGAGGGCGAGGTGGTCTTCGTCGACCTCTACGCGGACGCGATCGCCGACCCCGCGACGGCGGCCAAGCTCAAGGCCGCGCTGGAGAGCGTCGCCATGCCGCGCTGCGTGGAGCGCGTGGTGCTCGACGCGCCCGCGCCCGCCCGCGGCGTCACCGGCGCGGAGGCGATCACGCTGCACCGGGGGCTGGACGGCACCTTCGACGTCGACCGCGACCTGCAGGGCCTGCACCCCGAGATGGGCGAGCGGCTGCACATGTGGCGGATGTCCGAGTTCGTGCTCGAGCGCATCCCGTCGCCGCCGGACGTCTACCTCTTCCACGGCCGCGGCCGCTCGAACCCGAAGGACGAGCGCCTGTTCGCGCTGGCCGAGGTGCGCGCGCTCAGCGTGGTGCGGGACGACTCGGGCCGGGTCGTCGGCCTGCCGGAGCTCGAGCACATGCTCGGCGAGGCGCTGGAGGCGCTGCGCCGCTTCCAGGCGCGCCGCCCGCCGCGCGAGCGGCTGCTGTGGAACCGGGTGCGCCTGAACGTGTGGCCGGAGATCGACCTCGCCCCCGAGGAGGCCGGGGCGATCATCGACCGCTACGCCCGCGAGACCGAGGGCCTGGGCATCGAGATCGTGATCATCCGCGGCCGCATGCGCGACCAGCAGGGGCAGCTGCGCGAGCTGGAGCTGCGGCTGTTCGCCCCCGCCGGCCGCGGCGTGCTGCTGGAGCTCGACGAGCCGCCGGCGCGCCCGCTGCAGCCGCTGGACGAGGGCGCGCGGCGGATCGTCCAGGCGCGCCGGCGCGGCTCGGTGCACCCGGCCGAGATGGTCAAGGTGCTGGCGCCCGAGCGGCCCGACCGCGGCCGGCGGATCCCGCGCGGCGAGTTCGTCGAGCACGACCTCGACGGCGAGGGCCGGCTGGTGCCGGTCGACCGCGCGCCGGCGACGAACGACGCCGGGATCGTGGTCGGCCTCACCCGCTCGTTCACCGAGCGCCATCCCGAGGGCATGCTCCGGGTGGTCCTGCTGGGCGACCCGACGAAGGCGCTGGGCTCGCTGGCCGAGCCGGAGTGCCGGCGGGTGATCGCCGCGCTCGACCTGGCCGAGGAGCTGGGCGTGCCGGTCGAGTGGTTCGCGCTCTCAGCGGGCGCCAAGATCGCCATGGACTCGGGCACGGAGAACATGGACTGGGTGGCGGCGGCGCTGCGGCGGATCGTCGAGTTCACCCAGGCGGGCGGCGAGATCAACATCGTGGTCACCGGCATCAACGTCGGCGCGCAGCCGTACTGGAACGCCGAGGCGACGATGCTCATGCACACGCGCGGCATCCTGGTGATGACGCCGGAGTCCGCCATGGTGCTGACCGGCAAGCAGGCGCTCGACTACGCCGGCGGCGTGTCGGCCGAGGACAACTTCGGCATCGGCGGCTACGACCGGATCATGGGCCCGAACGGCCAGGCGCAGTACTGGGCGCCCGACCTGGCGGGCGCCTGCGCCGTGCTGCTCGACTACTACGAGCACTCCTACGTCGCGCCGGGCGAGCGCTTCCCGCGCCGCGCGCCGACGTCCGACGCGACCGACCGCGACGTGCGGTCCTCGCCCCACAGCGCCCCCGGCTCCGAATTGGAGACGGTCGGCGCGATCTTCTCCGACGAGACGAACCCGGGCCGCAAGCAGCCGTTCGACATCCGCTCGGTGATGCGCGCGGTGGCGGACGCCGACCATCCGCCGCTGGAGCGCTGGGCGCGCATGCGCGACGCCGAGGCCGCGGTGGTGTGGGACGCGCACCTGGGCGGCTGGCCGGTCGGGCTGATCGGCATCGAGTCGCACCCGATCGACCGCTTCGGCCCGGTGCCGGCCGACGGCCCGGCGCAGTGGACGTCCGGCACGCTGTTCCCGCAGTCCTCCAAGAAGGTGGCGCGGGCGATCAACTCGGTCGGCGGGCGCCGCCCGGTGGTCGTGCTGGCCAACCTGGCGGGCTTCGACGGCTCGCCGGAGTCGATGCGCCGCTGGCAGCTCGAGTACGGCGCCGAGATCGGCCGGGCGATCGTCAACTTCCGCGGCCCGATCGTCTTCTGCGTGATCTCCCGCTACCACGGCGGCGCGTTCGTGGTCTTCTCCCAGCGCCTGAACGACGCGTTCGAGACGGTGGCGGTGGAGGGCGCGCACGCGTCGGTGATCGGCGGCTCGGCGGCCGCGGGCGTGGTGTTCACGCGCGACGTGCTCGACGCCACCCGCCGCGACGAGCGCATCGCCTCCCTCGACGAGCGCATCGAGGCGGCGGACGACTCGGAGCGCCAGACGCTCCGCGCCGAGCGGGCGGCGCTGTTCGAGACGGTGCGGTCGGAGAAGATGGGCGAGCTGGCCGCGAAGTTCGACTCCATCCACTCCATCCAGCGCGCGGTCGAGGTCGGCTCCGTGTCCGGGATCGTCTCGGCGGCCACCCTGCGGCCCTACCTGATCGACGCGATCGTGCGGGGCATGCAGAAGGCCGCCGAGATCCAGGTGGCGACCTCGCTCAGTGCGCCATGACGAGCTCGCCGGCGGGCGCCGGCTCGGGCACGCCGGGCTTGAGCAGGAGCCCGCAGACCACGGCGCCGGCGGCGAAGATCGCCGCGGCCCACCAGAACGCGGTCGTGTAGCCGTGCACGGCCGCGGCCGCGGGGCCGTGCGTCGCGTAGGAGCCGGCCGCGGATGACGCCAGCGTGCTCAGCAGCGCGGTGCCGATCGAGCCGCCGATCTGCTGGCTCGTGTTGACCGTGGCCGAGGCGATGCCGGCGTCGCCGGCGGAGACGCCCAAGGTGGCGGTGCCCATCGCCGTGGCCATGGCCAGGCCGATGCCCACGCCCTCGACCAGCAGCGCCGGCAGGATGTTGGCCGCGTAGGTCGATTCCGGGGTGAGGAGGGCCAGCCAGGCCATCCCGGCCGCGGCGACCAGCATGCCGAGCGCGATCAGCGGGCGCGGGCCCGTCTTCGGGAGGATGCGGGTCTGGGCGATGCCGGCCGTGGCCGCGAGGATCGCCACCATCGGCAGGAAGGCGAGCCCGGTCTCGACCGGCGAGAAGCCGAGCGTCTGCTGGAGGTAGTAGGTGAGGAACAGGAAGACGCCGAACATGCCGGCGCCGACGGCCAGCACGGCGAGATAGGCGCCGCCGCGGTTGCGGTCGGTCACCACGCGCAGCGGCAGCAAGGGATGCTTTGCGCGGGTCTGGATGATGGCGAACGCGGCGAGCAGGACGACCGCGGCGGCGAGGAAGCCGAGCGTGACCGCCGCGCCCCAGCCGTCGGTCTCCGCCTTCGTGAGGCCGTAGACGAGCGCGAACAGGCCGGCGCCCGAGGTCAGCACGCCGGGGAGGTCGAGCCGCGCGTGGGCGCTCTCGGCCTGGTTGCGCAGCAGGCCGGCCGCGGCGAGCAGGGCGGGGACGGCGATCAGCAGGTTCACGTAGAGGCACCAGCGCCAGGACAGGTACTCGGTGAGCACGCCCCCGAGCAGCAGGCCGACGGCGCCGCCGGCGCCGGCGATGCCGCCGTAGATGGCGAACGCCTTGTTGCGCTCGCCCGGCTCGGTGAAGGTGGTGGAGAGCAGGCTCAGCGCGGCGGGGGCGAGCAGCGCGCCGAACGCGCCCTGGACGGCGCGTGACGCGACGAGGACGCCGAAGCTCGGCGCCGCGCCGCCGATGGCTGAAGCGACGGCGAAGCCGGCCAGGCCGCCGATCAGCGTCCACTTGCGGCCGAACAGGTCCGAGATGCGGCCGCCGAGCAGCAGCAGGCTGCCGAAGGCCAGCGCGTAGCCGGTGACCACCCACTGGCGGGCGTCGTCGGAGAAGCCGAGGGCGTGCTGGGCGGACGGCAGCGCGATGTTCACGATCGTCGCGTCGAGCACGACCATCAGCTGGGCGACGCCCAGCAGGGCGAGGATCCACCAGCGGCGGGCGTGGTGACGGTCTTGGGTGGGTGGCATTCCTTGGGGCTCCTGGCTGCGTCGATAAGTGGAGACTGTGCTTCCGTTTATCGGCAGCGTATCACGGAACTGGAGAGCTTGTCTCCGGTTTCGCTACGATCTGTGCGCCATGACACGCCCGCTGCGCGCCGACGCCGAGCGCAACCGCCGCAAGCTGCTGGACGCGGCGGCGGACCTGTTCGCGCGCAAGGGGCTGTCGGTCGGCCTCGACGAGATCGCCCGCCACGCGGGCGTGGGGGTGGGGACGGCCTACCGCCGCTTCCCGGACAAGGAGCAGCTGATCGCCGCGCTCTTCGAGGACCGGGTCGAGCAGGTGGTGGCGCTGGCCGAGCAGGCCGCCGAGCGCGACGACGCCTGGGCGGGCCTGGAGGAGTTCCTCTCGCGTAACGTCCAGCTGCAGAGCACCGACCAGGGGCTCAAGGAGCTCGTGTTCGGCAGCCCGCTCGGACGCGCGCGCGTCGAGTCCGCGCGCGCCCGGATCATGCCCGCCGTCGTCCGCATCGTCGCCCGCGCGCAGGCCGCCGGGCAGCTGCGCGGCGACGTCGAGCACACGGACATCGCGCTGACCGTCTTCATGCTCACCGGCCTGGCGGACATCACCCGCGGCACCCACCCGGACGTGTGGCGCCGCCACCTGCGCATCGTGCTCGACGGGCTGCGCACGCCCCAGCCCTGCGAGATGCCCGCCGCGCCGCTCAGCCCGGACGCGCTCGAGCAGGTCATCCAGGGGCTCCCGCACGGCACGCGGCGCTGACGGGTAGGCACGGCGTCGTGGCCTCCGAAGCTCCCGCCCGCCCGGCGCCGCCGCGCGACGGCTACGAGCCCGACCCGAACCGCTGGAAGGCGCTCGCCGTCTGCCTGGTCGCCGGCTTCATGACGCTGCTCGACGTCTCGATCGTCAACGTCGCGCTGCCCAGCATCAAGACCGGCCTGCACGCCCAGGACAGCGAGCTGCAGTGGATCGTCTCCGGCTACGCGCTGACTCTGGGCCTGCTGCTCGTGCCGGCCGGCCGCTTCGGCGACGCGCACGGGCGCCGGCCGGCGTTCATGCTCGGCGTGGGGATGTTCGTGGTGGCCAGCGCGGCCTGCGGCCTGGCCCCGAGCGCGCTCGTGTTGATCCTCACCCGGCTCGCGCAGGGGTTCGCCGGCGGGCTCATCTCGCCGCAGATCAGCGGGCTGATCCAGAGCCTGTTCCGCGGCGAGGAGCGCGGCAAGGCGTTCGGGTACTTCGGCACGACGGTCGGCATCTCCACCGCGATCGGCCCGTTGACCGGCGGCGCGCTGATCGCCCTGTTCGGCGTCCAGGAGGGCTGGCGGGCGGTGTTCTTCGTCAACCTGCCGATCGGCGCCGCCATCCTGCTGCTGGCCCGCCGCTACCTCCCGGCGCCGACGCCCGCCGAGCGCCGCCGCCAGGCGATGGACCCGCTCGGCGTCGTCCTGCTCGGCCTCGCCGTCGTGTGCATCCTGGTGCCGTTCATCGAGCAGCGCAGCTGGCACAGCCCGCTGCGCCCGGCGCTGTTCGTCGTCGCCGCGCTGCTGCTGGTCGTGTGGGTGGTCCACGAGCGGCGCTACGGCCGGAAGCGCGAGCCGGTGGTCAACCTGACGCTGTTCCGCATCCGCTCCTACGTGCTCGGCGTGGGCGTCGGGCTCGTCTACTTCGCCGGCTTCACCGGCGTGTTCTTCATCTTCACCCAGTACCTGCAGCTCGGCCTGCACTACCCGGCCTGGAAGGCGGGCCTCTCCGCCACGCCGTTCGCCATCGGCGGCGCGCTGATGGCCTCGCTGGGCAGCCGCCAGGTCCTGCGCCGCGGCCGCAAGCTCGTGGCGTTCGGCCTCGGCGTCGTCGTGCTCGGCATGGCCCTGGTCTTTGTCGCGGTCGGAGCCCACCCCGGCTACCAGGTCGCACTCTGGACCGCGGTGCCGCTGCTGATCGCGGGCCTGGGCGGTGGCCTGGTCATCTCGCCCAACCAGACGTTGTCGTTGTCCGAGGTCCCGGTCGAGCGAGCGGGCAGCGCGGGCGGCGTCCTGCAGACCGCCCAGCGCATCGGCGCGGCCGCCGGCATCGCCGTCACCGGCTCGGTCTTCTACAGCCGCCTGGCCACCACCCACGGCGACTTCGCCTCGGCCTTCCGCCACGGCGTCATCGCCGTCGCCGCCTTCGTCACCGCGGCACTCGTGCTCGCGCTGGCTGACGCGATTCTGCGCGTTCCTTGAGCGCCCGCTTAGCGCCGCTCAAGCAAGAAGTTAGTGAGTGCACGCACACTCGGACGCGACATGCGATTGCTCTCACTTCCGATTCTCACGGTCGGCGCCGCCCTGCTCGTCGCGTCGCCGGCCCTCGCCGACACGGCGACCGACGCCCAGACGAGCGCCAACTGGGCCGGCTACGCCGCCACCGGCGCCCAGTTCTCCAAGGTCTCCGGCAGCTGGGTCCAGCCCGAGGCGAGCTGCGACTCCGGCAGCGGCGACGCCGCGTTCTGGGTCGGCATCGGCGGCGCCACCCAGGAGTCGAGCGCGCTCGAGCAGACCGGCACCGAGGTCGACTGCTCCACCGGCTCGCCCGTCTACAGCGCCTGGTACGAGCTCGTGCCCGACGCCTCCGTGCCGGTCGACCTCGCGGTGAGCCCCGGCGACCACATCTCGGCCTCGGTCGGCGTCGACGGCACCCTGGTCTCGATCGCCCTGACCAACCAGACGACCGGCCACAGCTTCACCAAGACGCTCGAGATGGACAGCCCGGACACCTCCTCGGCCGAGTGGATCGCCGAGGCGCCGTCCGCCTGCCAGGGCTCGACCCAGGGCGCCTGCCAGACCGTGCCGCTGGCCGACTTCGGCTCGGTCGCCTTCACCGACGCCACCGCGACGGGCGGCGGCCAGACCGGCACCGCGGCCCAGTGGGGCGCCCAGGCGATGCAGCTGTCCCCGTCCGGCGGCTTCGGCGTCGCCACGGGCGCGACCACGACGGCCGGAGCCGTCCCGTCCACGCTCGACGCAGGGTCCTTCTCGGTCGCGTGGCAGTCGAGCGACGCGGCGACCCAGAGCAGCGACGGCGGCTACGGCTACGGCTACGGCGGCTCGGGCGACGACTACGGCTACGGCTACGACCCCGGCGACGGCTACGGCTTCGACTACGGGTACGGCGGCGCCCCCGCGTGGGGCTATTGAACCACCGACTCGCGCCCCGGATTCGCCGCTAGACTCCGGAACGCCTGGTGGGCGTAGCTCAGTTGGTAGAGCTCCGGGTTGTGGTCCCGGCGGCCGCGGGTTCGAGTCCCGTCGCTCACCCCTAGCGAAGTCCCTGCAAACCGGGTCTGGTTCGCAGCGCGCAGGATCGCCCACATTCGCCCACGGGGACAGATTTGGGGACAGTTTCGCCCTCAACTACCCCCGGGACCACCGAGAATGAGGTAGGGGGCGATGAGCCTCCACTACGGTTCCGCGGGGACGAGCCCGACCTCTTCCTCGCGTTCAACGACGAGTTGACCCGCAGGGTTCGCTCCGCCGTCCGTGCGGATCCCGCCGACGTCGAGGACGCGTGCTCGTTCGCGTGGGTGCAGTTCTTCCGCCACCAGCCCGATCGCGAGCGCGAGTGGCGCGGGTGGCTGTTCCGGACGGCCCAGCGCGAGGCGTGGCGGCTGAACGCGCAGCACCTTGCGGAGCGCCCGATGCTCCACGACACCGACGTCTACGGCGTCGACTCAGAGCACGTGGCGGCCGATCCCCACGATGCCTACGAGGAGAGGCTGCAGTTCCAAGCGGCGCTCGAGGAGCTCCGCAAATTGCCCGAGCACCTGCGCGCCGTGGTCTTGATCAACTCCATGGTCGGTCGCCACGCCAAGGTCGCGGAGATCCTCGGGGTCAGCCGGCAGCGGGTCGGTTACCTGCTTCAGTAGGTCAGCGTCGCCCATCCAGGACAGGGCCGAGCGCCGCGCCGAACTCGATCGCCCCGTCGCATCACCGCGTGCAGCCCGGCTGCGGGAGCTGCAGGACGACCCACCCGAGTGACTGGTCAACACGATCGGCAAGGTGCCGCCCGATCCCCACGATGCGTCCATCGTCGACGGAGCGTTCGGCACGTGACCGCCGAGCGTCATCACGTCCGGATCGAGCTCCGGGAGGCTGAAGTGCGCGCCTTGCACAGCGGACTGCAAGAGGCGCTGGCGGCACCTGCTGGCGCCGGAGCGTCGTGAGCTCGCTCGAGCGAGAAACGGCGCTTCACGCTCCCGTCTTCTCGGAGCGGCGCCCGAAGTACCGGCAAAACACGGTCCGGTTCTGCCCGGTCTGTTGCGCCGCGCTGTCGAGCGGCGGTCGAATGACAGTGATCGCGCGCCGACGCGGCGCGGTCAGCCAACCGACGTGGCGCTCGGCTACCTGGCCGGTCCTGGCCGGTCCTGCTGTCGACACGGCAGCGCCGTCAGGCTCAGCCAGCGCGCGTGATGTTTACGCCCGGCGCGAACGGCGCGCGCGGCGACCACGCTCATGAGACCCGGATGCAAGGTCGCGGAGAGCGGAAGGCAACCTCGATGAGAAGACACTGGTCAGCACCCAAACACCGACAACCGGTGTGTTATTCCCGTTGTTCAGGGTCTGGAGCCAAATCAGCGCTGCGAGCCCACATCGGACTTGCGTCGGCTTTGCGGTTTCATGGACACTTCCTCGCAGCCCTGTATTGGGTGTTGCTGCATCAATCAGTTGTCCGTGAGGGGATATGGGTTCGACATCGCGCGAGAAGATCAAGGATGGATCGGATGACCGCCGCCGGGCCGTTCGACGCCTGTATCGATCATGTCGTGGCCGAATCATGTCTGCCCGATCGGGATTGCCGGAGGCGCGTCGGCGCATGCGGCCCGTCGGCGTCATCGCGATCGTGCTCTGCATGGCGGCTGGTCTTGTCTCGTCGGCGCCGGCTCGCGCCGATGTGACTGCTCCACTGGTGGCGGGCGCGCTGAACAGCACGACGGGGCTGCTGGCGAACTCGAGTGCGAGCACGCCCACGAGGTTGGGGAGCGAGGTCGTCTCGATGAGGACTCGGCTCTCGCGCACCTACCGCCAATCGAACGGGCGTCTGATCACGCGGGTCTCGTCCGAGCCGGTGAATTTCTCGACGGACCGCGGCCAGAGTTGGCAAGCGGTGGACAACCGTCTCGTCGCGGTGTCTGATCCCGCCTACGCCGCCAAGAACGCCGCAAGCGACTACGACGCGCGGTTGCCGCGTTCGCTGGCCGACCCGGTCAAATTCACGGTCGGCAGCCGCTGGGTGAGCTTCGCGCTGGGCACCGACACGCCAGCGCCGACGCTGTCGGGCGATACCGCGACCTACTCCGTGTCACCGGACGTGACGGCGAGCTACAGCGTGCATGGTGCAGGTGTCCGGGAAGCGCTCTCGCTCGCCACCGCCTCGGCCCCGGCGGTGTTTCGCTACCACGTGAACGCGAGCGGCGGGCTCAGCCCTCGCCTGTCCGCCGGTGGCGTGCTGTTTGTCGATGAGACCGGACGGGTCCGGTTCGGATTCTCGCCGCCGACGGTGCTCGACGCCAACGGCGCCGCCGGACACGCCGCGTTTGCGCTGCACGAGGATGGCACCGGCTGGGCGCTCACGTTGACCGTGGGCGCCGGCTGGCTGCACGCCGCCGCGCGCGCCTTCCCCGTCGTCGTCGATCCGACCGTGTACTGGGTATCCGGAAGCCTGCGCTTCTCCGGCGCCACTGTCGACTGCCATTTGGATGAGGCGGCGGCCTCGACGAACTTCTGCGGCACGCCCTGGCTGTATGCCGGCGGCACCGACGGTGATCGGGACACGTTGCTCGCGCGCTTTGACCTCCAGGACGCGATCCCACCTTCGGCGCAGGTCTTCGACGCCACCTTCGGGCTGCGGCTGACGGGGCGAACCGGCGCGAGCGACCCGAGCCTCCTGGAGGCCCATCGCGTGACCGTTCCGTGGACGGAGGGTGCGACGTGGAACACGTCTGACGGCACGCAGGCGTGGCCAGCGGGATTCGTCGATCCCGCTCCCGTGGGGCCGGGCATAATCCTCGGCGATCCTGGCTGGTACGGCTGGGACGTCACCAAGCTAGCCCAGCAATGGGTCAACGGCGAGACCCCCAACGACGGTATCGCGCTCCAAGACCCAACCGGCAGCCCACAGACTCGCTACGAGTTCCTCTCCACCGACGGCGAGCCCTCGACGGCCCCATACCTGGACATCGGCTGGATCCCTGCCGTCGGCCAGATCGGCCATTACACACTGCTGGACATCGCCTCGACCGAGACGAACCGCGTCCAGGTTAACCCCGGCAACGGGAACGTCCTCGTCGAATCCACCGACGCGCCGCTCGCTGGTTTCGACGAGGGCCTGGCCCGAACCTACAACACGCTGGGCGGCTGGTATCAGTGGTCGAGCCTGGGCCCGGGCTGGATTCCTCATTACGGACGCGGCATCGCGTTCTCGGAGTTCCCGGGCGGCGTGGACGCCGATTTCCCGGACGGCGCCGCACTGCCGTTCTTCCAAAACCCTGACGGCACCTACACGTCCAACGAACCCCAGTACGCCACGCTGGAAGCCAACGGCGACGACAACTTCACCGTACACATCAACGACGGATCGCCGGGCACGAGCATCACCGCCTACAACCTCGGCTGGCAAGCGCAGCGCATCACTCGCGGCGACGCGTCGGTCGACATCTCGCGCGAGGACTCCAACGGTGCGCGCACCTTCACCGATGGCGACGGCAACGTGCTCACCCAGCACACGGACGGCTCGGGCCGGATCGACTCGATCACCAACCCAGCCACCGGACGGACCGCCAGCTACAGCTACCGCGCCGACGGGATGCTCGAAGCCGTGCACACTCCTGAACGCGACACCACCTACAGCTACGGCAGCTTCCGCGGAACCGTGGCGTCGATCACCGAGAGCACCGGCGCGACGGTCACCCTCCGCTACGACGACGCCGACCGCGTGACCTCGATCCGCCGCTCTGGGAACGGCGACACGACGTGGACGACGTTCGTCTACGACGAGCCCTCGGCGCCTTGCAGTCCATCGACCGACGCTGGCAAGACGACCGTCACCGGTCAAGACGGCGTGACGATCTATTGCTACGACCGCACGCTGCGCGTCACCGGTCGGCACGCGGCCCCGGCGCTCGAGCGCGGACAAGTGGGCCTGGAGAACTACTTCGCGTACGACAGCACGCCGACCGGCGCCGGCACCGCGGCGCATGTCAACGTGGCCGACGGCAACCTCGTCTGGCAATCAATGCCGCTGGTCAATCCCGGCCGCGGCCTCTCGAGCGTGGTCAACCTCACCTACAACGCCTTCGACCACGGCGGCTTCCTCGGCCAGCTGCTCGGCAGCGACGAGCTAGTGTCGATCGGCGGCGGCCTGGGAAGCCTTCAGGGCGTGGCCTACGGCGAGGCCGGCATCGGCTTCTCGCTCGGCATCTCAGGCATCACGCGCCTCAACGAGCCCTTGGCCGGCGTCAACGCCCTCACCGACCCGGGCGGCACCGCGCAGCAGATCGGGCTGACCGACGCCGACGGCACTCGGCACGTCTTCACCCGCGCCGCCGCCAGCCCGTACCCCGGGACGTGGTACACGCCGCCGCCGGGCGTCCAGCTCGCGCTGCGTTACCAGCCAGCGAACGTGACTGACCCGTTCAAGCGCTGGGCTGCGACCCGACCGGACGGCGTCACGTTCTACTTCGACGCCGACGGCTACCAGACGCTGATCCAGGATCGCAACGGCAACACGATCCGCTTCGAGTACGAGCGCTACTCCAAGGTCACGGGCGAGACCGCCGACTGCGACGGCACACCCGCCGCGGACCTGCTCTGCTCTGAGCGCGTCGTGCGCGTCGTCGACCCCGCGGGGGTCGACTTGGCCCCGAACAGCCCGGCGCTACCGGACACCCCCGCCGGCGCGCGCGCGCTGCATATCCGCTACAAGGCCGGTCCGGTACTCCCGGACCCGTCCGGGATCGGCCCGCTCTCGTCGCTGCTCGGGTCGGTCGGCGGCCGCGCCGGCCGGATCGAGCAGATCACCGATCACGCGGGCCGCACGCTGAATTTCAGCTACGACGACGACGGCTACCTCATCCAGCTGGATCTCCGCGGCGACCCTGATCACGCCGGCGATGTCCGGACATTCGGGTTCGGCTACGAGGGCATCGGCGCTGGCCGGCAACTCGCGGGCATCACTGACCCGCGCGGCAACGCGACCACCGTCAGCTACGACGACGACGCGCCCGGCATCCTCGCCGACGGTAGCGTCGGCCGGCGCGTGCACAGCATCACGAACCGGCGCGGCAACACGACGACCTACGCATACGCCGGGCATACGACGACGGTCACCAGGCCCGGAGGGGCGACAACCAGCTATGCGACCGACGACGCGGGCCGCCCGAGGACGATCACGAACGCCCTCGGCCATCAGACGACGCTCGACTGGGATGCGCGCAACAACCTGACCGACGACACCGAGGCGGCCGACGTGCCCGGCCAGGCGGCGCACACCCACCTCACCTACGACCGCCTGGACAACCCGAGGACGGTCACCGACCCGAACGGGCACACGAGCACGCTGAGCTACTGCTACGGCACCGAGACCGGCCACAGCGCCGACTGCGCCGATCACGGGACGGAGTACGTCAGCGACCTGACGCGCGTGCAGCGGCCACGCGGCAACGGGGCCACGCTGAGCGTCGACGACGCCGGCAACGTGACCTCCCGCGCCTACGACGGCAAGCCGGCGGCGACGACGCACTACCCGGCGGCAAGCCACGGCCTTCCGGACTATGAGATCGACGAGGTCGGCAACAAGACCTCCTACGCCGACTATGACGCCAACGGCCTGCCGCACGCGATCACCGACCCGCGTGGCAACGCAGCCGATCCGGACACCTCGGGCGTGTGGCGCTACGACTACGACGGCGTCGGCAACCTGCTCGCGGTCACCGACCCGCGCGGCACCACGAATGCCGCGGGCGCGCCGTTCACCACGTCGTTCACCTACGACGCGTTCGACCGCGTCAAGACCTCCCAGACGCCGAAGTGCACCGCTCCCGGCCCGGGCGTCTGCCCGCAGACGCTGTGGATCAACCGGTCGACCGGCTACGACGCCAACGGCAACCCGACCGCCTCGACCGACGGCAACGGGAACACGACCACGCGCACGTTCACGGCGATGGACCAGCCCGCCAGCGAGACGATACCGCCCCTGCCGCACGCGGGCGAGAGCGATCCGGCCGGCGAGCAGTCCACCTGGACTTACGACGCACGCGAGAACGTCAGCTCGACCACGGCGCCGAACGGCAACGCGACCGCGACCGATGGCGATTACACGACCACGTTCGGCCACGACCTGCTCGACGAGTTGACCATCCAGACCCGGCACAGCACCGACCCCTCCGCGAACCCGCCCGACCTGGTCACCTCCTACGCCTACGACGCTCGCGGCAACGTCGTCGGCATCGCCGACCCGCGTCACAACGCCGCGGGCGATCCTCTCACCAACGCCACGCAGGCGGCCGGCCAGCGGTTCGCGTTCGAGTACGACCTGGCGGACAATCGCACGGCCGCCATCGAGGACCCGTCGGGGCTGGCGCTGCGCACGCAGACGGGCGACGACGCCAACGACAACGTCTCCGACGTCACGACGCCGCGCGGCATGCAGCAGACGGATCCGGCCGAGCGCGCGAAGTACACCACGCACTACGACTACGACGTCCACGACGACATCGTCGCCGTCACGCAGGGCGGCGTGCGCACGACCGCCTACGGGCGCCGGGCCGACGGCTCGGTGTCCAGCGTGACCTCGCCGCGCGGCGTCGCCAGCACCGACGACGACACCGACTACGTCACCAAGTACGACTACGACCCCGACGGCGACATCAAACAGCTGACGCTGCCGCAGGCGCCCGGCGAGCCCGGGTCAGCAGCGACAGTGACGTACCTCCGCAACGCCGTGGGCGATCCGCGAACGATCACCGACCCCCGCGGGCACACGATCACCAACACCTTCTTCGACACGGGCGACCTGCGCACGACCACGCGCCCCAGTTGGTGGACCGTCGACTTGAGCGGCAACGGTCCTGAGGTGCGCGAGCGTACACCGGACGAGTGGCAGACCTACGACGGTTCGGGCATCGACCTGCCCACTGGTCCCGGCGACTTCGGCTCGGTGGACGCACAGCCGCTGCCCGACCTGCTGCCCACGGCCGGCGAGACGACGCTGGGCTACGACCACGAGATGCGGCTGACGTGCGTCACCGACGCCGCGGGCAGCCACACCGTGCTCGACCGCGACGCCGTCGGACGGGTGCTCGGCGTCATCCAGCCGTTCGTCGACGACGCGCCGTGCGGCGCCGACCCGGCGTCGCAGTCATCCGACGTGACCGTCCAGCAGTACGGCTACGACCGTGACGGCAACCTGCGCACGGCCGAGGACGGCCGCCACTTCACCACCACGACGACCTACGACCAGTTCGACCGCTGGATCAGCCGGGTCGCGCCCGGCACCGCGCAGAGCGCGCCGCCCACCGACCCGACCAACGGCCCCGCCGACCTCGCGGGCCTCGCGCACGACAACACGACGACCACCGCCTGGGATGCCAACGGCAATCAGATCGCCGTCACCGACCCCGAGCACCGGACCACGACCAATGCCTACGATGCCGCCGACCGGCTCGTCCGGGTGACCGACAACGCCGGGGAGGTGTCCGACTACGGCTACGACGCCAACGGCGAGTTCACGTGCTCACGCACCCCGCGCGGCGCCACCAACCCCGCCAGCGCGTGCGCCGCCGGGCCATACACCACGCTGTCCGAGTACGACCAGTTCGGCGAGCTCACCAAGGTCACGCAACAGGCCGTCTTCGGGGCCGGCACCCAGGACGTCGTCACCGGCTACGGCTACGACCGCGACGGCAACCAGTCGACGGTGACCGCCCCGGGCGCCGACCGCAAGCCCGGCGTCGACGAGCAGCCGATCACCACGACGCGGCTGTTCGACGGCCGCGACCGCGTGTGGCACGTGCAGCAGGGGACAGCGCAACCGGACGACAGCGACTCCAAGGACGTGACGCGCTTCGTCTACCAGTACGACCCGATGGGCAACCTGCGCCGCGTCGTCGACGCGCGCGGGCTCGACCCCGACGGCACGGCGACCTACGGCGACGACGGCGCCGGCGCGCCGACCGGCAACGCCGGACAGCACGCCAAAGTCTTCGTCACCAACGCCGACAACCTGCTGACGGACACCTACCTGCCGTGGGGCACCAAGGACGCCCGCGACCAGTACAAGTACCGCCAGCACTTCGAGCGCGACGCGCGCGGGCGCGTGGACTGGATCGACGCCCCGTACGACCCGGCGCACGACAGCGGCGCCGACAGGGAGGACACGTCGCGCACCGGCTACACGCACTACCTCAACGGCTGGATCCAGACGGCTTCCGACGAGCACTACAGCGGCGACGATCACGCCGGGGTGGTGACCGACCGGACGTTCCACTACGCCTACGACCGCCAGGGCAACCAGACTGACTGGGAACTGGGCGCGTCCGGCAGCGGGCGGCACGTGTGGCGCCAGTACTACCCCGACGGCTCGCTCGGGCGCCGTGTGGCTTACAAGAACGGCTCCGACACCGGCCGGCAGTACAGCTACGGCTACTACGGCGACGGCCAGTTTGCCGAGATGCAGGATGGCGACCTCAATCGCACGACCGACCTGGCCTACGACCCCGCGGCGCGGCTGGCCCATGTCAACGAGAAGTGGAAGGCCGACCGCGACACGCAGTTCGACTACGACCCCGACGGCAACATCAGGCACCGCTGGACTGACGGCGTGCTCGACGCCAGCCAGTCCGACGGCTACAGCGGCGGCAAGAAGGCGACGTTCACCTACGACTCGATCGGGCGCGAGCGCGAGACGACCATCGCGCACGCCGGCGAGGACGACCGGACGACGCAGACGTCGTACTGGCCCTCGAGCGACGTGCGCAGCATCACGCGGCCCAACCGGACCCAGGAGGACCGCTACTACGACACCCAGGGCCGCATCCGCCGCCGTGACCGCACCCCGTTCGAGCACTCTGCCCAGGTCCAGGACTACTTCTACGGCGAGGCCGGCAACCGCATCCGTGACGACCACGGCACCGACGAGTACAACGCGCGCGACCAGCTCGTGGAATGGACGCGCAAGCGCGACACCGGCGATCCGCGCGACGGCCACCACGTCACCTGGGACCTCAACGGATCGGGCGGCATCGTCCAGCGCACGGAGCTCGACGAGAACCTGAGCGTGAAGTACAAGCTCGTCGGCGATCAGATCGACACGGCCGACGTCACCG